>CAJOIN010000234.1:2230-5197 GCA_905234515.1 uncultured Selenomonas sp. | reverse complement strand
CCAAACTGGTGCCCTATTTCGCAGTATTGATTTTTATCCTGCTGCTTGTCACCTACATTCCCGAGCTGTCCCTGGGCGTGCCGAGGATGATGGGCTTGATTTAACTTAGGAGCTGTGCATCAATAATCACTGCATCCTGCTTGTCTGAATCCGCCCTGGCTGCGTTCTCGTCGTTCGGCATAGCCCCACTATGCCTCACTCCTCCGCCTTGCCATGACGAATTCATCCTGCGCATAATGTAGCGATTATTTTCGCACAGCTCCTTAACAGAATAATTACTGCAACTGCTCCACCAGCCAGGCCAGCAGGTGCTCCTCCACGGAGGGGCCCTGCAGCCTGGCTGTTTTTCTTATCTCCCGGTGGGCGTTGGCCGGTGCTGCAGAGAGGTCTGCCTGCTCCAATAGCTCCTTGTCGTTCAGATAGTCGCCGCAGGCGATGATGAAAATTCCGGGCAGCATTTCCCGCAGGCGGGAAAGCATGGTTCCCTTGGAAAGCCCTTTCGCCACAAACTCATAGTAGTTGTCCTCAGAGTAGAAGCCATTGGCAAGGTCTGCCACCCCCATCTGCCGGGCCAGAGCCACATATTCCTCCAAATGCTCATGCCTGTCGCAGGCGAAGAACTTCAGCCAGGGAGTCTTCCCGGTGTCTGAAAGCCGCTCCAGGTCTGTGTGGGCATAGCGGTAGTATTCATGGGGCAGGCGGGGATCATCATTGGCAGATGGCGTTATCACATGGCAGTTGTCCTCCGTGTAGACCTCCAGGCAGGCCTCCGGGAAACGCTGCCTGCACTCCCCGGCAAAGCGGGGCCACAGCCCCTGCTCATCACCTGCCGTCAGGGGCATGGTCTTCAGCACCTGCTCCCTTTCCCAGTCGTAGAGCATGGCTCCGTTGAAGAAGATGCCGGGGGCATTGATGGGCAATCCCTCCACATAGCCTGCCGCCGCCTCCGGGGTGCGCCCCGTGGCAATGGTAAAGCGTCCCCCCTGCTCCACGAAATAACGGACAGCCCTCCGATTCTCCGGGGAAATCACGCCGCCCCTGGGAATCAAGGTGCCATCCAGATCAGAAATGATAAGTTTTCCTGCAAATTTACTCATAAATGAAATGTCTCCTTAGCATAAATTCGGCGGCGCAGCTCGCCACCTCATCCACCGCGACATTATTACAAAAGCAATCGAAATTTCTCTAATGTAAGGTTTCGGTTGCTTTTTTTTCGCCAAATAAAGTGCACCGGGATGTTTCTGTATTTTTCCGGGATTTCGTATTGCTCCAGAGCCTGTCCGCCTGCAAAATATTCTGCTACAGAAGCCGGAAAAAGAGATGAGCACACCAAGTTTTGCGGCTATTCCCTCTATCAGCCCCAGCCTCCGCGCAACGCAAAACTTGCGCCCAAACGCTTCGTAGAAGAGGCAAAGGGGTTATTTGAGGAGCATACCGAGGAAGAAAAGAAGCGATTGATGGAAGAACACTGCTCGAAAATTTCCACCGATAAAGTCGTTGCTTATTGCCACTACTGCATTCGTGGCTTGAACCTGGGCGGCAAGCAGGGGATTCATCTTGCAAGGCTGCTGTTTGAGCCGGAAAATGTGTGACAATAACATGTAAAAAAAACATTGACAACCTAGATAGGGATGTTATACTACAGCATGTAACAAATAATGTTACATGCTCGATTCCAGTAAGGAGGATGTATATCATGAAAATCGCAGTTGTAGCAGCTAATGGTCGTGTTGCCCAGAAGGTGGTCAAGGAAGCACAGGAGAGGGGCTTTGAGGTTACGGCTTTTGCCCGTGGGGAGGAAAACAAGTCCGGTGCAGCAAAATTTGTGAAGAAGGACATAATGGATTTGACCAAGGAAGATTTGGCAGGTTTTGATGCCGTGGTTGATGGCTTTGGCGCTTGGAAAGAGGAAGACCAGCCCATGCATACCAAGACTTCCCAGCACCTTTGCGACATTCTCTCGGGCACAGATACCAGACTTTTGATTGTAGGCGGCGCCGGCAGTCTCTATGTAAATGCCGAACATACTGCGCAGGTCAAGGATGACCCGAACTTCCCGGAGATGTTCCTGCCATTGGCAAATGCCCAGGGACAGGAATTAGAGGAACTTAGGAAACGTAATGATGTAAAATGGACGTTCATCAGCCCCGCCGGAGATTTTCAGGCAGACGGGGAGCGCACCGGCAAGTACATTCTCGCCGGAGAGGAACTTACGCTCAATTCCAAAGGAGAGAGCATTATCAGTTATGCCGATTATGCCATTGCCATGGTGGATGAAATTGAAAAGGGCAGCAATATCAAGAAGAGAATCAGCGTTGTCAGAGAATAATATGCAAGTTTGAGGCTTTGTCTTGCCAACCTGCCTGTAATATGATAAATTACAGGCAAGGAGGCTTCAAGATGCAAATATCGACCAAGTTCACTATAGCGGTACATATCATCACCTGCATAGATTATTTCAAGGACACACTGCCTGTCACCAGTAGTTTCCTAGCTGGCAGTGTCGGTGTAAATCCCGTGATAATCAGGGGAGTTATGTCAAAACTGAAAGAAGCGGGTATTATTGCCATAAGTCAGGGTAAAAGCGGTATTACCTTGGCGCGTCCGTTGACGGAAATAACCTTTTATGATGTCTACAAGGTTACGGATTGTGTCAATGAAACAGGTTTGTTCCACATGCACGAAAATCCCAATCCGAACTGTCCGGTAGGGCGGAATATCCAAATGGCAATGGTAGGCAAGCTACAGGATATACAAGCTGTGATGGAGCAAAAGATGCAAGAGACAACCATAGCTGACGTAGCGGTTGATATCCGCAGAAAAATCAAGCAGGCAGGATAGATAAGTTATCAGCCGCCGGTTTCTGCCCTATGGCAGCAATCGGCGGCTAATTTTTTGCAGCTATGGGACGAATACTTTATCCTTTACTGACATAACTGCGTTTGTCCTGGGGAATATCCTCCCAGC
>CAJOIN010000234.1:0-2120 GCA_905234515.1 uncultured Selenomonas sp. | reverse complement strand
CAAAGCTGCCGCTTATGCAGCGCCCTGCCACGATGAGGTTGGAGATTTCCTCCGGCACCATAGCACGGTAGGGGATTTCGTAATACTCTCCCTTTTGAAGCTTCTTGCCGAAACTCAGCTTTACATCGTGAATGTCGATGGGATAGGCCGTGCGGCAGACTGCATCGGGGAAATGGTGCCCGTTCCAATAATCCTCGGCGGTCAGGTAGTATTTGCCCCGGATGCGCCAGGTCTCACGGGTGCCCAGCATACCGGACTCACGGCTAATGTAAGCCTTTTCAAAGCCGGGGACATCGGAAATAAGGAAACCTGCGATACGGTGCATCATGCGGCGGCCGAAAGTGATGGCCTTACTGCGTGAGGCCGCATCCGTTGCGCTGAACGATAAAGGCGGCATCTCCGGGCAGTTCATGGCCATGGTGTTCGGCTTGCCGGTGACGGAGAAGCCTTGAATATACAAGATATCATCTTCGGTGAGCTTGCCCTCCTTGACTCCCTGCCGGAAAAAAGCCTCATTTTCCTTAATCTTGGCAAACTCCATGAAGGGCGCTTTGCCTGCGGCCACATCCTCCTTGAGCCGTTGCAAAAGGGGCGGTTCCATGCGTTGGTCTTTTAAGGTATACGTGAAGAAGTCGCAGACCTTATCCACGTCCACACCTGCCATCTCGAAACGCAGGCTCATGGGCTGGTTCCTGCCGGTTTGCTCCGAGCCTTTTTCCGTCCTCACACCGGCCAGGCGGGAAAGAAGGGCATCCCCCGTGGCGTCAATAAAGGTTTTGGCGCGAATCTTGCCAAGGCCCTCCACTGTCTGCACGATACATTCCCTGATTTTGCCCTGCTCCACCACTGCGCCCACCAGGGTGGTTTCATACAGGATATCCGCCCCCGCCTCGGCGCACAGTTCCTCATAGACCAAGGTGAGGGACTCGGCGGCGTAAAGCCCTTGCCCGCCGCCGTAAAAGAAGTCGGTGACAACATCGTTTCTCGCCCTGGCGCCCTGCTGCCGTTCCATGCGTTGATTCAGTTCCGTAATATAAGGGGTGTCGCTGCCATCAATAAAAGTGGGCATACAGGGATAGACGCAGCCCAGGGTTGCCAGGCCCCCTAAGAGGATGCTGCGCTCAACGAGCAGGGTCCTGGCCCCGTTTTTGGCCGCGCTTACAGCCGCCGCCGTCCCGGCAGCGCCGCCCCCCACCACGCAGACATCCGTTTCAAAAAGGGTGGGAATCTCCGCCCTGCTGAAATCCACGGCAGAGGGCAGGGCGGCACTTGCCTTGGGCGGATTCTGCCCACCCATGGCCAGGGTAGCCGCCGAAACCGCCGCCAGCTTCATAAAATCACGGCGAGAAATGGGAATGGAAAATGTGGCCCCGTTTTTTTGCATGGTAAATCTCACTCCTTAATCTTTGATATGCCCGAACTTCCTTTACCAAATAGCCACCCTGTCCTCCGGCGCAAGGTACATCCCGTCGCCTTCGGTGATGCC
Organism: uncultured Selenomonas sp.; assembly: GCA_905234515.1. Lineage (GTDB taxonomy): Bacteria > Bacillota > Negativicutes > Selenomonadales > Selenomonadaceae > Selenomonas_B. Next base: position 634 of record CAJOIN010000234.1, on the reverse strand, counting down.
GTAAAAATCCAGAAATTCATCATACTGCTGCAAGGTGCAGTTGATACGCAAATAGCCCATGGGGTGAACATCATTGATGCGCATATAGGCCATCGGCAGCGTATCCTTGAGCAGCCACACATCGGCAAAGGCGCGGAAGAACTTGTCATAATCAAAGTCCTTCTGCTGCGCCGCAAGGCGCAAAACGGCCTTCAGCCCGGCCATATCCGCGCATGCCTCGCCGGTCATGATGCTGCCGTAGAAGTCCTGCCCCGCCCAGGGGTGCATCTTGTTGTAGTAGGCAACCATCTTCTCATTGCGGGCGCGGAAGGCAGCATAATCCGCTTTCGTCCACCAGTTTTTCATATTGCCGTTTTTGTCGTACTGCGCACCGCTGGAATCAAAGGCGTGGGAAATCTCATGCCCGATGACACAGCCCAGTTTGGCCATAAGCTCCTCGTCGCTCATATCGCTGCGGTACATGGCTCCCTGGGAGAATGCTCCCGTGATGTGGATGGCATTGGTTTGCTGAGCGTAAGCGCAGTTCACCGTATGGGGGGACATAATCCACTTGTCTTTGTCCACCGGCTCGGTCAATTCCCTGATGTTCTCCGCAAGTTCATAAGCATCGATAGCCCTCAGGGCCTGCCAGAGC
>CAJOIN010000233.1 GCA_905234515.1 uncultured Selenomonas sp. | reverse complement strand
AAAAAATTGGAGGCTCCGGAAGCAAGGTCCTTTTATAGGGAAGCTTTTGGAGCCTCTTTTTGTGCAAATGGAAGGGAGTTTTTATTATGAGCCAGTACAAATTTGAAACCTTGCAGCTTCACGTAGGACAGGAACAGCCGGATCCGGCAACGGATGCCCGTGCGGTACCTATTTACCAGACCACTTCCTACGTTTTCCGCAACAGCCAGCACGCAGCTGACCGCTTCGGCCTGGCAGATGCAGGCAACATCTACGGCAGACTTACCAACAGTACCCAGGATGTGCTGGAGAAGCGCGTGGCCGCTTTGGAAGGCGGCTCGGCAGCTTTGGCAGTGGCTTCCGGGGCAGCAGCTATCACCTACACCATTCAGGCCCTGGCTGCCAATGGTGGTCATATCGTAGCCCAGAAGACCATTTACGGCGGCAGCTACAACCTGCTGGCCCACACTTTGCCCCAGTACGGCATTGAAGCCACTTTCGTAGATGCTCACAACCTGGCTGAGGTGGAGGGTGCCATCAAGGAAAACACCCGCGCCATTTACCTGGAAACTCTGGGCAACCCCAACAGCGATATTCCAGACATTGATGCGGTGGCTGAGATTGCCCACAAGCACGGTCTGCCCCTGGTCATAGACAACACCTTCGGCACCCCGTACCTCATCCGTCCCATCGAGCACGGTGCAGACATCGTGGTGCATTCTGCTACCAAGTTCCTGGGTGGTCACGGCACCACTCTCGGCGGTATCATCGTAGAGGCTGGCAAGTTTGACTGGAAGAAGAGCGGCAACTATCCCGGCATCGCAGCCCCGAACCCCAGCTATCATGGCGTTTCCTTCTATGATGTAGTAGGCCCGGCTGCTTTCGTCACCTATATCCGCGCCATCCTGCTGCGCGATACCGGCGCAACCATTTCGCCCTTCAATGCCTTCCTGCTCTTGCAGGGCGTGGAAACTCTCTCCCTGCGCCTTGACCGTCACGCAGAGAACACCAAGAAGGTGGTGGAGTTCCTGAGCAAGCATCCCAAGGTAGCCAAGGTGAACCATCCTTCCCTGCCAGACCATCCGGACCATGCCCTCTATGAGAAATACTTCCCCAATGGCGGCGCTTCCATCTTCACCTTTGAAATCAAGGGAGGCAAGGACGCAGCCTGGAAATTCATCGACAACTTGAAGATTTTCTCCCTGCTGGCCAACGTGGCAGACGTGAAGAGCCTGGTCATCCATCCGGCTTCCACCACCCATAGCCAGCTTACTGATGAGGAATTGGCAGACCAGGGCATCAGCCAGAGCACTATCCGCCTTTCCATCGGCACCGAGCATATCGATGATATCATCGCAGATCTTGAGAACGGCTTTGCAGCTGTATAACAAGGAAATAAGGAGGAAACAGTCGTGGGAAAAATCTATGAAAGTGTAGCAGAGCTTATCGGTCATACGCCCCTCCTGAAGGCCAACAACTTTATCAAGGCCAATGATTTGCAGGCCAATATTCTGGTAAAGCTGGAGTACCTGAACCCTGCCGGCAGCGTCAAGGACCGCATTGCCAAGGCCATGATTGAGCAGGCAGAAAAAGAGGGGAAAATCAAGGAAGGCACGGTCATCATTGAGCCTACCAGCGGCAATACGGGCATCGGCCTGGCCAGCTTCGCTGCCGCCAGAGGCTACAAGGCTATCCTTACCATGCCGGAGACCATGAGCGTGGAGCGCCGCAATCTCCTGAAGGCCTATGGTGCCCAGATTGTCCTGACGGACGGCGCCAAGGGCATGAAGGGAGCCATTGCCAAGGCCGAGGAGCTGGCCAAGGAAACCCCCGGCTCCTTCATTCCCTCCCAGTTCACCAACCAGGCCAATCCCGCCATCCATGAGGCCACCACTGGCCCGGAGATCTGGCAGGATGCTGATGGCAAGGTTGATGTCTTCGTGGCAGGCGTAGGCACTGGCGGCACCCTCACCGGTGTGGGCCGCTACCTGAAGAAGCAGAATACAGGTGTCCGTGTGGTAGCCGTGGAGCCGGAGACTTCCCCGATGCTTTCCAAGGGCACTGCCGGTCCCCACAAGATTCAGGGCATAGGCGCAGGCTTCGTGCCTGAGACCTTGGACACCAAGGTCTACGATGAAGTGCTGCCCATCAGCAATGAGGATTCCTTCAAGTATGGCCGCCAGTTCGCCCAGAAGGAAGGTGTCCTGGTGGGCATCTCCTCCGGCGCAGCTCTGGCCGCTGCTGTGCAGCTGGCCAAGCGCCCCGAGTACAAGGGCAAGAACATTGTGGTGCTCTTGCCGGATACCGGCGACAGGTATCTGTCCACGGAGCTTTACAGCGACTGAATTGAATAAAAAGAGACTTATTCAGTGAGAGTGATATCACTTCCTGAATAAGTCCTTTTTTATCTCTGATTTATTCGTGTGGCTTACTGCTTATCTGTGCTTATGGAAGGCCAACCGGTACCCAGGTCATAGTAGGCAAACCAATTTTTGGAGGCATCCCAACGGAATTGGTAGCGGGAACGGATGGGGGACTTTTTGCCGGTTTGCTCAAAGGCCAAAACCAGAGTCCCATTTTTTAGCGCTACTATGTAGGGATAGGAGTTTGGAGCGTGGGCATAGTTCAGGCTGTCAACATAGGTTACTAATTTCTGTGCGGCCTGTGAATAGCCATAAAGATAAGCCCGGTCAATGGACTGCAGCACATAATAGATCTCGCCGTTGCTGGTGTCCTTGATGGCCCGGAAGGTATAGCCGAAGTCTACTTGGGGATAGTACTCATCGGTAATTTTCTTGTCATCAAGCCAGGCGATAAGGTGCAGTCTCTTGTCGTCCTTCATCTGCGAAGGTTTCTGTAAGAGCCTGGTCATTCTTCATGTCCTCAGTAAAGTTCTTTGCCTCATAAACCATCTGGAATGAATCAGAGGCAAAGCATACGGTGGCGTAGGCTATAACCAGCAGGCTGGCTAAAAGGGCAACACATCTTCTCATTTTCTCTCCTCCTAAAAAATCCTTGTTTAATGTAATTCTAGGGGGCAGTATATATTTTATTGCAATCATTCTACATGGGCAGGGAGAAATCCTTTTTTGAGTATGAGGAACGCGACCGGCTGTCCTGGGGAAAATACCGTCAACTATTTGTTAACCGATATGTTGACAAATAGTTGACAGTATACTATTCTTGTAAATGAAGTTAACTAAAATCACGCAAAGGATCTGGTGCTATATGAAATTGGCAGTAAAAGCATTGACTGACAAAATACTGGCAG
>CAJOIN010000232.1 GCA_905234515.1 uncultured Selenomonas sp. | reverse complement strand
TGGCATCGGCCTCATCAATCCAGGTGAAGAGAGCTTTGATATCTTCCTGGGGAGAAAACTCTGCCTGAAGGGTGACATCTGTGTGGTGTTCCTCCAGAGCGCTCTTGAGGTTTTGGAGAGCAGCGGCACTATCGGTGCAGATTCTTAGGTAAGGAGCAGTTGCACCTTCGGTCTTATATTCTTCCCTGACCTGTTTGGTTTCTTCCAGCACCTCTTCGTAGGTGGCTTTTTTTTGCAGATAGTCACGGTATTCCCTGGTGTCGTATATTATCTTGGCAGGTTCCGGAGAAGCTTCGTCTTCGGCTGTTTTCTCTTCGGAAGAAGGAGTTTCTTCAGGGATGAGGTCCTTTCCTGCTTCATCTGCCAGGGCTTCCGGTGAATCAGCGCTGCCCTGGGGAATGGGGAGGAGTTCCTCCTGTGGTTCCAGGGCTTTCTGGGGATCAAGCAGGGGTGTATAGCGGTTGGCAGCATTGGGGTCCGGCCTGCCGTCAGGCAGTGTCCAGCCAAAGCGGGCAGCGTTATTGGTTAGCGTCAGGTCAGGCTGGTAAACCTGGGCGGCAAAGATGCGGTCAGACCTTTCTGCAGCCCCAAGGGAACGCAGGAAGGGATGGAAGATTTCCCTGTCAGTAGAGGCTGCCAGCTGCATGCCAGCTGCATGGCTAAGTTTCCTCCTACACCTTGGCCAGTGACCACAATGCGGCTTAAGTCACCTGCAGGCAGCCGGTGATGGTTGCGGCGTAGGTAGCGGATGGCTGCTTTGTAGTCCAGAATAGCAACTGGCGCTTTGCCCAGGCGCTGCTCCTCCTGAGGAATAACGCTCATGGCAGCAGGAGCTGCCACCACATAGCCGTGGGCCAGGGCCTGCAGGGCGATGCTGTCCTCGTCTGCTGGAGAGGCGGCGGAGCCGGATTCATTTTCCTTGATGGTGAGGGGCATGAAAATTGGGGCGGTTTTGGCAGTGTAGCCATTGATCTTCTGCTTGTTGAAATATGCCTCGGGGATGTAGATGTCCATCTGCTCCTGAATATCTGACACTGGGTAGGCAGTGTAATGGCAGCTTCTGAAAGCCCGGAAAGCTACGGGAAGACCATTTAATTCAAGGATTTCCTTGGTAAAGTTTTTGGCATCAAAATCAAGGCGGTAGAAGGAGTCTGCAACTTGGGCAGTTTCCTCGACTACTTCAGCCTGCTCTGTTGCTTGGGGCAGGGAATCTTCCGCTGCCAGGGCGGGGGTGGCAGCAAATGCCAGGGAAAGGGTTAAAAGTCCGGCTAATTTTTTTGAGAAAAATTTATGTCTATGCAGCATGTCAGGTGTCCTTTCTCAGTCCCTTCAGAAAGGGATTTTTTTAATCACCCTACCATTATAACCCTGTAGACGTGTTTTGCCAAAATATCTTTTTGGTATAAGAGGGAAAATGGTTTTAAAAAGGCGGCTTTGGGTTGACAATTTATTTGGCTAATGATAGGATAAGCAATGGAACATAGGTAAAATTTCATATAGACAGGATCAGGTGTCAAAGACTTAATAGGGAAGCCGGTATAAGCCGGCGCGGTCCCGCCACTGTAACAGGGAGCATGCCGCAAAGAACGTCACTGGGGGAAACCTTGGGAAGGCGCGGATATGCGATGAACTGGAGCCAGGAGAACTGCCTGATTGACAGTCACCGTTAGACCTGCGAGCGATGGGGAGGGGACTTTGTGCATTCGTTATATATAGCCGGGAAAGACCCGGCAGAAGATAGAACTGAATGTTTTTTACAAAGCCCTTCTTCCCCTGTCGAAGAAGGGCTTTGTGGCGTCATTCCTTATGTCGGAAGGTTTTTCCCTGTGGGAAATCCCATGGGGAGAAAGTTGCTCATACATTTCATTCAGTTCTATTTATGCCGCAATTGCGGCAGCCTCGGCTGTGCCAGTCGGGGCTATTTTTTTGCCTGTGGAAAAATCTGTCTATTTGCGGTATAACGAGGAAGAAGATGTCCCCCAGCTCTACAACTGGGGGAGCTCATAGCATAACAGGCGGCGAGTTTATATCTTCCGCCTCGTGCGACACGAAGTTAGTCCCTATGGGAAAACGCTAATTGGAGGATTTTGCCTATGGCAAAATTTGAACAATGGCGTTATAATGTTTTCGTGTGATTATATGCCTTTAGGGCTTTATTTTGATATGGAGTGTGAGTATCGTGCTGGATATTAAATTTGTGCGTGAGCATTTGGACGAAGTCAAGACCATGCTGAAGAACCGTTGCAACAGTCTTGATCTTTCGGAGTTTGAGGGCTTGGAGCAGAGACGCCGTGAGCTCCTGCAGGAGACTGAGACCTTGAAGGCTCGCCGCAACACTGTTTCCAAGCAGGTGGGCCAGATGAAGAAGAATGGCGAGGATGCTACGGCTGTCATGGCTGAGATGCGTGAGGTTGGCAGCCAGATTTCTGCTTTGGATGCTGACCTGAAGGATGTGGAGGAAAAGCTCCGGGATATTATGCTCCATATCCCCAATATGCCCAAGGAAGATGTGCCCATCGGCAAGGATGATACGGAGAACCCCGAGGTGCGCAAGTGGGGCGAGCCAAGAAAGTTTGATTTTGAACCTAAGGCTCACTGGGACATTGGCTCAGAGCTGGATATCCTTGATGCAGATAGGGCTGCCAAGGTGGCAGGGGCCCGCTTTATGTTCTACAAGGGCCTTGGCGCCCGTCTGGAGCGTGCCTGCATCGCTTTTATGATGGATATGCATGCTGATAAGCACGGCTATACGGAAATGCTGGCTCCTTATATCGCCAACAAGGACAGCATGGTGGGCACGGGCCAGCTGCCCAAGTTTGCCGAGGACATGTTCAAGCTGGAGGGGCTGGATTACTACCTGGTGCCCACTGGCGAGGTGCCCATGACCAACTATCACCGCGATGAGATTCTTGATGGCAGCAAGCTTCCTGAGCGTTACAGCTGCTATACTGCCTGCTTCCGTGCTGAGGCTGGCAGCGCCGGCCGCGATACCCGCGGTCTTATCCGCCAGCACCAGTTTAACAAGGTGGAGATGATCAAGTTCACCAAGCCTGAGGAGAGCTGGGAGGAACTGGAGAGCATGGTTGAGGCAGCCGAGGATATTCTGAAGGCTCTGGAGCTGCCCTACCATGTGGTGATGCTTTGCACCGGGGATATGAGCTTCACTTCTGCCAAGACCTATGATTTGGAAGTATGGTTCCCCAGCCAGGGTAAGTACAGGGAGATTTCTTCCTGCTCCAACTGCCTTGATTATCAGGCACGCAGGGCCAATATCAAGTTCCGTCGTGACGCCAAGTCCAAGCCGGAATTTGCCCATACCCTGAACGGCTCTGGTTTGGCTGTGGGGCGTACCGTGGCAGCTATCCTGGAGAATTATCAGCAGGAGGATGGCTCCGTGGTGATACCTAAGGCTTTGGTGCCCTATATGGGCGGCGTTGAGGTTATCAGACCGGCGCAGTAAGATTTATGCGGGGGCGCCGTAGGGCGCTCCCTTTTTGATATTTTTCGTTGGAAATCCATTGTAAGGAGACGATGATGGCCAAGAAGGTTTATGCAGTAAAAGTGGGAAGGAAGACGGGACTTTTTGCCACCTGGGCAGAGTGCGAGGCGCAGGTGAAGGGCTATATG
>CAJOIN010000231.1 GCA_905234515.1 uncultured Selenomonas sp. | reverse complement strand
TGTATTTGCCAGTTTCTGGGTCACCGCACCAATCGGGGTGGCTCTCGATGCCGAAGTGGTCAAAGACGTTCCCCATGTCCACATCCTTGCCGGTCTGCATATCAAACAGGGTCAGGTCTACCGTGGAGCCACGGCTGTGGCCTGACTTGGCATCAATATAGCCATCGGCAAATAGCCTTGTCTTGTCCACCTGAGGATAGAAGTAATCTTTCATGCGCTTGTCCCCGAGGTTTTCTGCCCAGGCCACAAAATTGTCCACGGCCATCTGGGGACGATAGGCGTCATAAATCTTTAGCCGGTACCCCTGCTTAATCACATCATTGGAGACCTCTTTGAGGGCCTGGGCCGCTTCCTTGGTCATGAAGATACGGGGAGCCTGATAACCAGCGATACGGTCCCCTACAAAATTGTAGGTGGAATAATAGCGCGGCTCCAAAATGACATCCGGCACCGCCTCGGAAAGCTCCACAAAGTCAGAACTGTCCGCCGGGTCTACGTTCCCCGCCACTTGTGCTGTCACTGGTGCTGCTTCTGCACCCATGATTGAGTCAGTTGCGGCTAAAGATACAGTCAGGCTGGCTGCCATAAACAGCCCGCAAATTATGTTGCCAAGGTTCTTTCTCATGGATATACACCTCCATAATCTGCCAGATAAGCATATCAGTCTCAGACTATTTATGCGCAAATACATTGCGACAAATAGCGTCTCCCACGGTTTCTTCCCAGATATAGTTATTGCTGAACTGGCCTGCGCTTCGGTCGTCTTCGTCTTCCTCTACGGCTTCACCATTCATGATATAGACATAGCCATCCTTGGTGCCTGGCCTCAGGGCCAGCATGGACAGCAAGCCAAAGGCTTCCCCTGTATGCCCCGCCAGATCAATCCCGGTATCCCGGGAGAAGCGGGCTGTGGTGTTTCCATCCATCTGATAGATGCCTAAACCATAGGAAAGGATTGTGCCGCCATAGCTGGAACCATTTTTCTTCGTGTCATCATAAATCCACTCACGGTTGAACATAGCCTGTACGGATTCAGGAGATAAGATTTGCTGGCCTTTATAGGTGCCGTTGTTCATCAGCATGACCAGGGCATGAGACAGTTCCTCACAAGAAATCCTAAGGCCTCCTGCCGGTGAAAACACCGTGGCATTAGTGCCGGGAATGTACCCCTTGAGGCTGTATGTCTCCTGATAATTTTCGTCATAAGGGTTTTGCAAGGCTATAGTTTCAGATTTAGGCTTGCCGTTTTTGTACTCATCCTGAGTGCCGTACCAAGGACCCAGTTCATCCCACTTGCCGGAAGCATCCTTCTTCTGATAGACCGTGCCAAGCATCTTAAATTCTTTCCGTCTGAAATTGCCTGGCACATAATCAGCGTGAATATCCAGCTGCTTTAAGATATGCTTTTTCTGATAGATATCAAAACGCTGCCCTGTGACTTTTTCGATTATAGTGCCAAGCACTCCATAGTTCAGGTTGCAATATTTGAAGAACTTCCCCGGCTCCTCTCCCCGGGGTGCAAAATGTCCACCATTGACATAGAATTTGCCGGTGGGCTTGAAGAATTCCTGCAGGCTCATCTGGGGCGGGATGCTGTAGATTTTGTCATCTCGCAGGGATGAGGTGTGAGAGGCAAGCATCCTTATGGTGATTGCCTGCTGAGGATAGTTGGGATTGCGCAGCTCAAAGCCCAAATACTTGCTCACATCAGCGTCCAAATCCAGTTTCCCCTGTTCCACCAGCTGCATGATGGTAAAGATGGTAAACATCTTGGATACCGAGGCAATGCGGAAACGGCTGTCACGGGTAAAAGGCTTGCTCTTTGACGGCTGCTGCTCATCAATAACAGCCTGTCCCAGAAATTTGCTATATACTTCCTGGCCGTCCTTAAAGGCAATAACGCCAAGTCCGGGAACTTTGGTGCCAGTATCGCCAATCATCCGGGAAAGCTCCTGATCCAGCTCCGCCTTGGCTACTCCCTCTGCAGCAAAAGAAACATTCATGGTCAGGCAAAGGGATAGCGCGGCCATGGCCAGGATTTTCTTTTGTCTTTGCAGGCTGCAAAATAATTTTTTTGATAACATTATATAACATCACCAAAACCTTTCTGCTGCAAGATTTCTTTTACTTTTACACTGGCTCCAGAAAAAACTATGTGATGGCTACAGTTTTCCTGCATCTCACGCAGCAAGCGAATTCCTGCCGATGATATATACTCCAGCTGTGCACAGTCTATCCTTACTTCTTCAACCCGTCCGTCAGCATTAGCTTTCTCCCAGGCCAGCAGAAGTTTCGGTGCTGAGATGGTGTCAAGCCTGCCATGCATAACTAGGTGAAGCATTCCCTTTTCCACTGTATATTGCAGTTCAAAGGTCTGCTCCTCCCGGGGCTTGTCAGTTTGTATTTCCTTTGCCTCGTCAAGGGTAATGACCCAGTAATGGCAATGACGCATAGCTTCCTTAAAGCGCACAATCTGCTCTGGAGCAAGCTGCTTATAAACGCTTGATTCTGGCATATGTTCCCCAAGATTAACCTTTTCGGCTTTCAGGCTATGCTTTGCTAAAAGCGCTTCAGCCCTTGCCTGGGAAGCTGGGATATCTGTCGGCTCTATGATGAAGGCGTTGCCTAAAGCAGCCACTGCTGACTGCCCTTGAGCCTCGTCCTTGGTCGCCATGAGCTTGGCAAGGGATTCTTCGCCGAACAGTGCACGAAAGGTGCCGCAAAACTGCAACGCAAATTCAGGGTCTGGAGTTATCCAGCAACCGCCATGTTCTCTTAGCAGGCATTGTATATTGGCGATGACGGTATCGACCTCATCATCACTGAAATACATCATCATGCCCTCGGTTGAGATGCATAAAGGCCCGGCACAGCCTTGCAAGGCTGTTTTCAATGAAGTGTAGTTTGTAGCATCTACTCCGTGGAAGGACACATTTTCTGCACGGCCAGCCAGCTGATGGATAATCGGTCCTGCTTCCTGTA
>CAJOIN010000230.1 GCA_905234515.1 uncultured Selenomonas sp. | reverse complement strand
CAGATAGCCTTGTTGACTGACTGTATGAGAGCTGCATTTTCGCCATACATAGACCGCATATAGCCCATCCAGTCAAAATCCATCAGCACATTGCCTATATCAAAAATCACATTCCGTATCATATCAGAGACCATCCCCATCGGCAACAGCTTTGCCAAGCTCGTATGCATCTTTCATTTCCTTATGCCCATGAACATCTCCGACTTTCATCACGCCGCCTGCCAACACGTTCCCCAGATCCTTCCAGCCAAGGTATTTTATAAGACTTTTATAGTAGGAAAGAGCATCATTGAAGCCGTGTCCCTCCGCTGCCATGAGAAGTACGGATTCCTTCTTGGGATTGCGATAATTCGGATCGCATTCTGCCACGGCAAACAAGCGGTCAAAAGCTGTGCGGAGCTGTCCGCTGAAGCTCCAATAGTACAGCGGCGTTGCCAAAGCCACTACATCTGCTTCGCGGTACACGGGATAAATCTTCTCCATATCATCCCGTTGTACAATTGTAATCACTCAGCAGAATTTTTCAACTTCTTCCTTCGTGGGAATCGATGTCTGCGCTCCCTGCCTGGTTACGGCGATAGAAGCCGCCTTGGCACCGAAATCAATGGCTTCTGCAAAGTTGCTGCCGGTAAAGTAGCTCACAAATGCAGCCAGGAAGCAGTCACCGGCAGCAGTAGTGTCCACAGCCTTGACCTGGTACGCAGGAATTCTTTCCACCTGACCCGCCCCTACCAGCAGGGTGCCCTCGCCGCCAAGAGTCACCAGCACGTTTTTCACGCCCTTGCTAAGCAGGAATTTTGCTGCCGTCACCGCTTCATCTGCAGTACCCGTCGGCAATCCCGTAAGCAAGGCCAGTTCTGTTTCATTGGGCTTAGTGATATCAACATGCGCCCATAACTCATCAGGCAGGTCAGCCCTTGCGGGGGCCGGGTCCAGCACCACCAACTTGCCGTGCTTTTTGGCAAGTTTTGCAGCAGCCAGCACAGACGGCACGGGAATTTCCAGTTGCATGACCACGGCATCGGCCTTAGCAAAGAGTTTTTCCTGTCCTTGTACCAGTGTCTCGTCAACAGCCGCATTTGCCCCGGCAATCACACTGATGCTATTCTGGCCGCTGCTATCTATTTCTATAAAAGCTTTGCCGGTCTCCGCCCCCGTAATTTTTTTGACGCCCGCTGTATCCACGGAGACACTTTCCAGATTGGCCAGCATTTGTTCCCCGAACGTGTCTGTACCCACAGCACCTATCATTGCCGTCCTTGCACCGAGTTTCCCCAGAGCATATGCCTGATTTGCCCCTTTGCCGCCAGGAACAAGCTTCATGCTCTGCGCCATAACCGTCTCCCCGGCCTGTGGCCTCCTGTCCATATAGACGGCAAAATCCATGTTCAAGCTGCCAACCACCAATACTTTTTTCATAATCACATATCCTCCTTCCTTTCCCGTCAAAAATATTTTCAGCAATGATAAAAGTGTACCACAAGAACCATACTATGACAGATTTTCCAAATGACGGGATACTGATATGAAAATTACAATGCTATCTGACAAACAAGCTGCCATTCTTCTCCTGCGAGGATGGCAGCTTGCTTTAGCTGTTTATGGTTCCCTTTTTCCCGCCTTGGCCTTGCAGATAAGCTGCGTCATTGTCCCCATAGGACAGTAAACGCACCAGGAGCGGGGCTTGAAGCATAGCATGGTGATGATGCCGAGGATAGCTGAGGTAAGCATCAGGCTGTAGAAGCCAAAAGCAAACTGGGCTGCCCATGGCTCTGTTGCCACGGGATAAGCAAAATGCCATGGCACATCAACTGTCCAAAAGAAAGTCACCACTTCCCTGAGGCTTCCCGACCCTGCAAAGACCTGATAGGTAACAAGGCACATGTTACCGAACATGACCAGAAAGAAAATCAGGAACCCGTAGCGGAAAGGCTTGCCCTTCATCCAACCAGGCATATCCCTCCCTCGGGAAAATCCTCTCTGGCTGCCCAGCATGCGCAAAAGTTGGCCACGGTCACAGTAGCGGTTGCAAAATCCCTTGTTCCCCTTCCCCACGGCAAACGCCAAGGGCAGAAAAAAGCTTACAAGTCCCAGCCAGGCAAAGAGAATATTGAAAAACCCCATGGAAAAATAGATTACTGACCATATCCACAAATAGTTGTACCAATGCTGCTTCATATTCTCTCCTTGATGACGATGACGGAAGCCGGGCATTCCCTGGCGCAGAGGCCGCAGCCCACACACAAAGATTCATCTACCACAGAGCAGCTTCCTCTCCAGACCTTGATTGCCCCCCTCGGGCAGACCGCCTCACAGGCCCCACAGGCAGCACATAGCCCTGTATCTGGCACGGCCTTGCCCCTTGCCTGAAATTTCTTCTTATAAGGCCATTGTTCCAGCTTTGCCGTAGGCAAAGCTTCCTCTCGGCCTTTCAACAAGGCGGGAGATATGCTTCCGCCTGTTGTAGATGTACAATCCCACTTACAAACGTGTGGGACATCTTTTACCTTGTTATATGCCTCGGGGTACATTTTCGATGTTTTATCCAGCACTTGACATTCTCCCTGTCATCAACAGAAGAAAAAAAGATTACGCTCTCTGCGTAGTATCGTCATCGTCAATTTTCGCACCACATCTGGGGCAGCAGGCATATTCTGTCCCATCAGTGTCCCTGCGCCTTCCTTGGCATTTTGTGCAAAAATCTGTGTTGCAGCGTTTGCAGTGCAATATTTCACCAAAATCCTTTCTGCCGCATCTTGGACAACCGTCATAATACTTTGCCATAATTCTCTCCTTTATCAGCCATAAGTCCTAGCCAATCTAAGCATCACTAACTGTATTTTTAAAGTTCTGCTTTTCCAGCTATTGACGTTCAAAGCCTGCTATCTTTATTCTCATGCTGCATCACCTCCTCCTGTTGTATGTTTCGCTACGACTCTGCCTTTTCCTGCCCCGCAGTTGTAATATTGTAACCATGTTATTAAAAGGAGTGGTCTTATGTATTATCTTAGC
>CAJOIN010000229.1 GCA_905234515.1 uncultured Selenomonas sp. | reverse complement strand
GATATTCCCAGAGTCTTTACCAAGGGGACGTACCACTTTCCAACTATTATTGGCCATGAATTCGCTGGGGAGATTGTGGAGGCGGAGGATTCTGAACTTGTAGGGAGAGGAGCCTCTGTCTTTCCCTTGCTTCCCTGTGGCAAGTGCGCGGCTTGTCGGGAGGAACAGTATGCCCGCTGCGCTAGCTACAACTACTACGGCTCCCGTCGTGATGGAGCTATGGCTGAATATATAGCTGTTAAGAAGGAGAATCTTTGTCTATTGCCGAAAGAGGTGAAATACGAGGAAGCTGCCATGAGCGAACCTGCGGCGGTGGCTCTTCACGCTTTCCGTAAGGGTGGTGTGGGGCAGGGAGATACGCTGCTCATTTACGGCATTGGCACTATTGGCCTGATAGTGGCTCAGTGGGCGAAGACGGCAGGAGTGAAGAATATCGTCCTTGTTGCTAGGACGGATGACAAGGCAGAGTTCGCCAAGAAGCTGGGATTTCCCTTAGCTGTTAATGCACAGCGAGATAGCCTTGGCAAACTGGTGGAAGAAGTGACTGAGGGCCGTGGCGCAGATACCTGCATCGAAGGTACAGGCACATCGGAGTCCTGGGCAGAGTGCCTTAATTATGTCAAAGCCGGCGGCAGGGTGGTTTGCATGGGCAATCCTATAGGCGGCATGAGCCTGTCACAGGAGGCCTATTGGAAGATTCTTAGGAAGGAACTGACCCTTGTGGGCACTTGGAACAGCAGCTTTGGCAGCAAAGAAAATGACTGGCGGGAAGCTGTGCAGGCCATGCAGGATAAACGGCTGGATTTGAAGAATCTTATAACCCATAGATTTTCTTTGGCAAATTATAAGGAAGCATTTTCCCTTATGCACGAGCGCAGGGAGATGTATTGCAAGGTGATGTTTGTGATGTGAAAATTAGCCGCCATTGTTAGGAGTAGGTTTGAGCTGAATTTGTAGGAGGGTCAACATGAAAATCGGAATTATTGGCGCTATGAAGTCTGAGGTGTCTTCGCTAAAGGAGGCCATGAAAATAGCCCGTCGGGAGGAAAAGGCAGGAATGGAGTTCTGCGAGGGGCAGCTGGGCGCCATGGAAGTTGTGGTAGTGCAAAGTGGTATAGGCAAGGTACATGCTGCTATTTGCGCTCAGATACTGATAGATGACTTTGCTGTCACTCATATCATCAATACGGGATGTGCAGGTTCGTTGAATTCATCGCTTGATATCGGCGATATTGTGGTTTCAGTAGATGCAGTACAGCATGATTTCACCGTGGAGGCTATAGGCTTCAAGAAGGGCGAGATTCCCTTCACCGGGCAGGTGGCTTTTGCAGCGGATAAGGAACTGCGTCAAAAGGCTATGGCAGCAGTGCAAGAGGCTTTGCCGCAGTTGAAGTCTTTGGAGGGGCGGGTTTGCTCCGGCGATCAGTTCATATCATCCCTGGAGGCCAAAGACCGCATTACGGGAGATTTTGCCGGAGACTGTGCGGAGATGGAAGGGGCGGCCATAGCCCAGGTGTGCTATGTGAATAAGAAGCCATTTGTCATACTCAGGGCTATCTCAGACAAGGCGGACGGCAGTGCTCAGGTGAGCTTTGAGGAGTTTGAGAAGCAGGCTGCAAAGAATTCAGCCGCACTGGTGCAGTTTATGCTGGAGCATTGGTAATCCTTATATACTGTTGCAATAAAAAATCCCCCATGGCTGTCACAGATTTGTGGTGACGGTCGTGGGGGATTGTTGTGTCTCAGAGGTTGGAAAAAAGATATTGACTTATGTGGTATCTTATACTACACTATATGTAGTACAAGATACCACATAAGCATTGGCAAGCATAGAGCCAAAGGAGGAGATAGCCA
Source organism: uncultured Selenomonas sp. (assembly GCA_905234515.1). Taxonomy (GTDB): domain Bacteria; phylum Bacillota; class Negativicutes; order Selenomonadales; family Selenomonadaceae; genus Selenomonas_B. Next base: position 1,176 of record CAJOIN010000229.1, on the reverse strand, counting down.
TCATGTCTGAAGAGAGAAACAGGGAGGAGCAGGAGTTTTTGAAGAATTACGACCCTTCCCGGTATGAAAGGCCATCGGTGACGGCGGATGTGGTGATTTTCACCATGGATGAGGACAATGAGCTGAATGTCCTGCTGATCAAGCGGGGTGGGCACCCCTTCAAAGATTGCTGGGCTATACCGGGAGGCTTTCTGGAAGCCGGGAGGGAGTCCATTGACGAGGCAGCGGCCCGGGAGCTCTATGAGGAGACAGGGGTAAAGGCGGCAGATGGCATTGAACTTAGGCAGCTTATCACGGTGGGAGAGCCTGACCGTGACCCCAGAACCCATGTGGTCAGCGTGGTCTACATGGCCCTGGTGCCCAAGGGGCTCCTCAATATCAAGGCCGGGGATGATGCCAAGGAGGCACGGCTGTTCAAGATTCGCAGGGGATATGATGAGAATGGGGGACTTTCCACCTACTTTGTCAGCAGCGATTGTTCCATCACCATGAAGAATTTGGCCTTTGACCATGGCTTTCTCGTGAGCACCGCCATCAAGCGGCTTCAAGGGAGGCTGAGCTATACGGATGATGCCTTTGCTCTGCTGGAGGACAAGTCGAGATTTGAAATCTATGAGCTGATGAAAATTCACGAGGCTATCCTGTTCCAAAAACTGGACAGGTCAAACTTCAGGAAAATGTTTCTGCGGAGCCTGGTGGACAGACAGCGGGTGAAGGAAATCGGCAAATACGATGCCGCCGGCAAGCCCAAGACGGCACTTTATCGCTATATGGAAAGGAAGGATTACGATGACGAGTAAGAAAATCCTGATTGTGGTTGACATGCAGAATGATTTCATTGATGGGGCTTTGGGGTCCAAGGAAGCTGTGACTATTGTCGACAAGGTGGCAGAAAAGGTCACGGCGGCCCAGCAGGAGGGCAGTCTGGTGCTGTTCACCAGGGATACACATGGCGAAGATTATATGGAAACAGAGGAGGGGAAGAACCTGCCTGTGCCCCATTGCCTGGAGCGCAGCGAGGGCTGGCAGCTCAGCGGGAAAATTCCCTATCCCGAGAAGTCCAGGGCTTTTGATAAATTTACCTTTGGCTCCATGGATTTGGGGAATTTCCTGAAGGAACTGGCCTTCCCTCCCGAAACCGTTGAGCTGGTGGGGCTTTGCACTGATATCTGTGTG
>CAJOIN010000228.1 GCA_905234515.1 uncultured Selenomonas sp. | reverse complement strand
AAGCGGCTGCTGGAGGAGTTGAGGGAAGCTCTGCTAGACAGCAAGTAATACAGTAATTTTTTTGTCGCAGATGATACTTTTCCCCTTCCAGCCTCCATATATATAAGTGAGGGGGCAAGGAAAGGCCCGCAAAGAGAAAGGAGAGATTAGCATGGCAGTAAAGAATGATGCAACTACGAAACTCGTTATCAAGGTGGTGACCGGCACCACGGAGAGCGGCAAGGACAAGTACAGCAACCGCACTTTCCAGCATATCGCGCCGGAGCTGTCCACCGATGACGCCTATGCCATCGGCACGGCCCTGGGGGCACTGCAGGGGCATACGGTCGGCGCTGTCAACCGTATCGACAGCGCCAACCTCGCCAGCGAGTAATTGCCGCGGCACCGCACACCAACCACACTACACACTATTCCGCACCAATAATATTTAATGTCAAAAAGGAGAGATGAAGATGAAGACGCTGAAAATGGTCTTTACCCTGGAAAATGACAATGTCCTGACCTTCAGCCTGCAGGACCCCAAGGAGGGGCTCACCCAGGCGGAGGTGGAGGCAGCAATGCAGTCCATGATCACGAAAAGGGCCGTGGTGGCAGGAGGCAGCTATGCCAAGTCCATCAAGGAGGCTTACATCTACGAGACTGATAAGCAGGAACTGGCCTGAAGGAAGGATGAGCCATGATGCAGGAGCTGATGACCGCCGCTGGCAGCGTCGGCTTCCCGATGGCGGTCACAGCCTACCTGCTGGTCCGCATCGAGGGGAAGCTCGGCGCCCTCAATGACAGCATCCAGAACCTTACCAGAACCATAGCCCAAACGAAATAACATGGGCCTGACCCCCTCAATAAAGTAAAAGCACAGGGTTATCCACAAAATCTGGTGGATAACCCTGTGCTTTTTGTGGATAACTCTGCTTGATGGGGATGAAATGGTGGATTACGGGGGGCAAAAGCTGTGGAAAAGTGAGGATCAGATAATCTTTTCCCCATGGTAAACCTCGCCGCCGATTTCAGGATAGACACCGTAGGCGATGGCCCATTCGCTCTTGTACTTGATGGCCTGGGCGTGAATGCTCTCCAGGCGATCCTGCTCCCGCACCACCTTGCCGGGGACGCCCACTACCAGGGAGTTGGGGGGAATAACTTCCCCTTCCCTGACCAGGGCACCGGCGGCGATAATGGAGCCGCGGCCAATATGGGCACCGGTGAGGACGGTGGCGCTCATGCCGATCAGCACATGATCCTCAATGACGCAACCGTGGAGGCAGGCGCCGTGGCCCACGGTCACATAGTCACCGATAATGCAGGGCTTATCATCCGCCACATGCAGGCAGGTAAGATCCTGCACATTGGAGCACTCCCCCACCTCGATATAGCACACATCTCCCCGGGCCACCACCCCGGGCCACAGGGAGGCGTATTTCTTCACCCGCACATCCCCGGAGAGAAAGACCTGGGGGGCAACAAAGGCTTCCTCGTCAATCTGGGGCTCCTTGCCCTGGAACACGCGGCTGTTTAGAGTATACATTGGCCTGCATCCTTTCTTTTGTCTTGATTGCTATTGATGATTAGAGTTTAGCACAGGGGCGGGCGGCAGTCAACGGCGCAAATTCCAGCAATAAAACCTCCCCCCTTCCATAAGGCTGGGAAGGGGGGAGGCTTGCAATGGTAGTATCTAATACGCTCGGGCTAAAAGGCAGGTAGCTAGCAAGCCTCACGCCGTCGTCGCGATATTAGTGAATGGAATCTCAGGCGAATTACTGGAGCAGGCTGAGAACAGCGGAACTGCTCTGATTGGCCTTGGTTGCCTACCTGCAGGGTAATCATGTTGTCTTCGGACTTGTTCTGGGCCCTGATGGACTCGGAGAAATTATCCACTACCGCATTGACGCTCTTCTGCACCTGACCCTTCGTGTTGGACACGGAGAGGGTAATGGCGGAGACAGCCAAGCGTGAGTATGACTTTCTGCAAGGGCGAGAAGGAGCGCAGGAAGAAGCGTGAGAGCAAGAGGGCAAAGGTTCTGCATAGGCAGGGCAATGTGATATATGTGGATTTTTCGGGAGTTTAGCGTAAGACTATTGCTTTGCAGTTGGGGCAGGTAGTATAATGGTAGTGACAATTCTTTGAGGCGATGTGTATTCGCAACAAAAAGCACCCCGGGAGGTGGTAACGGCCCTCCCATGTGGGGTGCTTTTTGTTGACAGAGGCTAGGCTACCGCTTACCTAACCATTTGCGCACCAGATCAGCTATAACGGCAGCGACCAGGCTCGCCAGAATCGATAACATAAATTCTTCGAGACTCAGTGTATTCACCTCCTCCCTTTTGAGGTGGGGCGGCTTCTATAGTATAGCATAACTTGCATAGCTAGAATATCAAGAAAATAAGCGCCTTTTGAGCTGTACATTCAATGTGCAGACTCCCAAGGCGCTTATTTTTCAGGTTCTCTCGTTTACTACGGCTATCTCACAGCAAATGGCTCCTCAGCTCGGCAGCTCCTTCCTGGCAGAGATAGGAAGGGGCTATATCCAGCACGGTGCGGCAGCCGGTCTGGCCTTCTTTGGCCAGGATGTAGGCTGCCCGGGCATAGGCCACCAGGACGCTGGTGGTGAATTCCGGGTTGGAGTCCAACGTCAGGGAGAATTCCATGACGTGCTTGTGCTCATCTTCCTTGCCGGTGCGGCTAGTGCGGATGACGCAACCGCCGTGGGGGAGGCCGCTGTGTTTTTCTTGCAGTTCTTCCTGGGTGATGAAGTGGACAGTGGTGTCGTATTCATCGAAGTAATGGGGCATGGTCTTGATTTCCTGCTCGATGCGGGCCATGTCCTCCTCGCTGGCGCCCTCCTCCGGCACTACGTAGCATTCCCTGGTGTGCATCTGGCGAGGGGTGAAGTCTGCCTGCTCGCCCCGTCTGGCTGTTTCCAGGGCCTGGGGCACGGGCACGGTATACTGGCGGGCATCCTTTACGCCCTTGATGCGGCGAATGGCATCGGAGTGGCCCTGGGACACGCCCCGCCCCCAGAAGGTGTAGGCCTTGGAATCAG
>CAJOIN010000227.1 GCA_905234515.1 uncultured Selenomonas sp. | reverse complement strand
ATCAGGAAGTTGTCACTTTCCGCCTGGGAGGAAAGCCAGGGGGTATCCTCATAGGGGAAGGAGGGCGTATACGCCTTCATGTAGTTTCGGGAAGCGGATTCGCCGATGACGAAGATCACCGTGCCGGGGGCCTTGGCTGCCAGGCTGGTGCTCTGGTCAATGGCCAGGCTTTGGAGCCTTTCATCATGGCCCAGGCCGTACTCCTGGGTCTGCTTCACATAGGTGTCCACATCGAACCAAAGGCTGGCAATGGAGGACTGGGGCAGGTAGGTGTAGAGCACCCACATGGAGGCTGCCACCAAAAGGGCCAGCGCCCCCATGCGTCCTGCTGTGGTGTCATCCTCCAGCTCCGAAGCAAGGCGCAAGTGGCAGCGGTAGCAGAAGTACAGGAAAGCCCCCAGCCCTGCCAGGATGGCCAAAGCGGGCAGCACCCCGATATTGGACTGGATATAGTCCAGGCTCTCCCGATAGTTGGTGAGATATAGGGCCATGAGAGAGGCGGGGGACAGGCAGTGCCACACCGTGCAGTAGTAGATGTACTGGACAAGGGGCACTACAATGCCCACGAAATTCAGCATAGCCATCAAGGCCGCAATGGTGCGGTGCCAGCCCAGCCGGAAAAGGGCGCCCTCCAGGGAAGTCAGCACCACAAAGAGGGCGGTGCCGATGATGAAGTCAAAGCAAATCATGGACATATACCAGCCCTGATTGTAGGTCCAGGTGTAGAGCAGGGGGAAAGCCGAGCACCACATAAGCCCCGTCAGGAGATTGGGCAGGCAGGCCTTGGAAAAAAGAGGAATCCGCGTGCCAAACTGCATGAGGATAAGGGCGGCGATAACAGGAACAAGGATGGGCATGAAATACTTGGCCCCCATGTCCTGGCCGATGTCTATATAGAAAGCAATGAGACAGATGAAATACGCCCCTGCGGCCAAAGACCAGCGTATAAAACGGTCCTGGCTGTTAGTGGAAATTTGCATAGTAGTATCTTCCTCCATGTCTATCTGGTGTTACATGGTGCTATATAGTGGTTTTGGGTGTTATATAGTAGTCCATGTTACAGTTTGACAAAATATATACGTTGTGTTACGATGAAAACATAAAAAGACCCACTGAGGACGGAACTGGCAGCCGTCGCCGGATAGCCGCAAGGCTTGATTAGGAGATGCAGGTTAGTCACCCTGCCTTGGGTTCGGAGAGGCGCAGCTTTCGGGCTGCGCCTTTTTTGTGTGCTCTTTTAGATAGCCGCCATTGGCATATTGCTGGAACTTCCAATCTTCAAAGGTAAAGATAGTACGGGCGAAGGCATTGCCTCTAGTGGAAACACGGACTCCCACCACTACGTGTTCGTCAATAGTTTTAATATATTTGATAGATCCGTCTTTGGGATTCAGGTTCACATAGTCCGGAGCAGACAATATATTTTCCAACATATTAAAATATTTGTTATAGGCTTCTGGATGGCTTTCCTGCATGTGCCTTATATTGGACTCACCAAGTAGTATGGGGGTGCCGGCTTCTATAGATAAATCTAGTAGGTGTATGGTCTTTTCATCTATGGTTCCTACTTGTCGCACGTTAGCCAATCTATTTTCCTCTTTATTGCAATAAGTGACAACTTATAACGAGGAAGAAGATGTCCCCCATCTCTATAGATGGGGGGTGGCTCATCGCATAACAGGTGGCGAGCATATATCTCCTGCCTCGTTGAAACGCTAATTGGAGGATTTTGCCTTCGGCAAAATTTGAACAATGGCGTTATAATTTCAGTCTAAACCTTATTCTACTGTAAATGCACGGGAAGTCAAGGAAAGGCATAAAGAAATCTTGGTGTTTTGTTGAGTTTTGTTAGGGCGTTGCTATTGCTTTTGGTGCTTCCAGGTGGTATAATCAAATCACAAGGAAAAAGATAACCAATGCAACACAACAAGAAGCCCCTGCCTGGAGTGGTGTCCTGGCAGGGGCTTTTTGCGGTGCGCCCGGCATGGGCGCACTCTAATGGGTGAAAGTCCCTAGACCGCCCGGTAGCGGGAAGGTCATAGCCGAACACCAAGGGTGTCCATCGTGAGGTGGAATCTGAAGGAAGGTGCAGGCAAATCTCTGGTCTGACGAACAGAAACCACATCAGGCTAAATCATGGGGATAAGACCGCCGCACAGGTTGAAGTCCAGTAGCTACACGGAACCATGAATAGTAAATGTGGCAGACATGTGGAGAGAAAGAGTGCGTTCTTACCCGGGGAGGTCTCACGGACATGGCAACAGCCATATAACATTGGCGGTCATGGTTGAAACAAGATTTGTCGTGAGAAGTCAGCCGAGGCCATAGTACAGATGGGCTATAGACCATACTGGAAGGGCCGAACCTTAGGAGATGTCAGCAAATGAATGCAACCAAACAGAGCCATAAAGGCAGAAAACTCCATAAAGAAGACTACCCGCAAAAGGTAGTTGCGGAACAACGAGAATATGCGGGAGTGCCCCGTTCTGTGAGGATTGCTGAAACGAGGGACATCATTGCAGACTTGCCAACGGACAGTCTGTTGAAGCGGATTCTATCGTGGGACAACATGAACAATGCTTTCCTCAAAGTAAAATCCAATCGGGGAGCAGGTGGAATCGACAAGATGAGCGTAGATGAACTTCTGCCGTATCTTAGAGAACACAGCTTGAGCCTCCTTCAACAGATAAAGGACGGCAAATATAAACCGAATCCCGTCCGTCGGGTAGAAATACCCAAAGAAGAAAAAGGTAAATTCCGAAAACTGGGAATCCCGACGGTAGTAGACCGCGTGGTGCAGCAGGCCATCGCCCAAGTGCTCACGCCAATCTACGAGTCGCAGTTCTCAGACGCAAGCTTTGGCTTCAGGCCAGGGCGCGGAGCGCATGATGCCTTGAAAGCCTGCCAGAAATATGCCAATGAGGGGTATGTCTATGTAGTTGACATGGACTTAGAAAAGTTCTTCGACACAGTTTGCCAGAGCAAGCTGATAGAAGTGCTCTCCAGAAGCATAAAAGACGGCAGGACAATCTCGCTGATACATAAATATCTCAACGCGGGAGTA
>CAJOIN010000226.1 GCA_905234515.1 uncultured Selenomonas sp. | reverse complement strand
TATATTGTGAAATATGAATAAAGGGGGATTGCAAGGTGGACAAAATAAAATCAGAAGCTGCAGCGGTGAAGGCCGCAGAGGAAGCCTTTGACCGCAGGCGGCGTACTATTGGCCTCTTCGGTGCGCCTGTTTTGGCGGTGCTGGTTTTCCTGACACCTATCGCCGGACTGACCCTGGAAGCTCATAAGCTGCTGGCTATTATGGTGCTGGTAGCTCTGTGGTGGATAACGGAGCCGGTGCCTATTCCCGTTACTTCACTGATCGGGCCGACACTGGCGGTTATTACCGGCGTGGTGCCTGTAGGCACGGCCTTCGCGGCCTTTGCCAATTCCATGATTTTTCTCTTTATGGGTGGCTTTATCCTGGCCAAGGCCATGATGATCCACGGCCTTGACAAGCGTTTTGCCTATTGGCTCCTGTCACGGGAATGGGTCGGCTCCAATCCCAAGAGAATTTTTCTGGCGGTGGGTCTGGCGGCTGCTCTCTGCTCAGGCTGGGTCAGCAACACGGCTACGGCGGCCATGATGTTTCCCATCTGCCTGGGGCTACTTACTTCCATCAAGGAAATGTTTGCGGCAAATGGGCGGGAGATTCACCTGCATGAGTATAAATACGCTACCGGACTTATGCTGATGACGGCCTATTCCTGCTCCATCGGCGGTGTGCTCACGCCTATCGGCACGCCGCCGAACCTCATCATGCTGGGCTTTTTGGATACCATGTGCGATATTCATGTGTCTTTTTTCCAGTGGATGACCTGGGGCCTTATCGCCATGGTGGTCTATTTTGCCATTGCTTATGTGGTGCTTTCCCGCATGTTTCCCGCAGATGTGGACTACATTGAAGGGGCAGACGTATTTATCAAGACCAAGCTTGCGGAGCTGGGCGGCTGGACCCGTGCCCAGAAGAACACCCTGATTGCCTTTGTCGTGGCTGTTACCCTCTGGGTGCTGCCCGGCTTTCTATCCATTGCCTTTGGCAGTACAGATCCCGTGCTGAAGATGTACGACCGCCTGTTCCCCGAAGCTATTGCGGCTATGGCAGGGGCACTGCTGCTCTTTATCATGCCGGTGAATTTCAAGGAACGCCAGTTTACCCTGAAATGGTCGGAGGCCATGCAGGGCATTGAGTGGGGCACTCTGATTCTTTTCGGCGGCGGTCTGGCCATGGGTGGCATGATGTACCAGACGGGCCTGTCCCAGTGGGTAGGGGATTTAATCGTCAGCTCCATGGGTGGCGCACCCTCGGAGATTGCCATGGTGGCGATTTTCTCCGTTATGGCCCTCCTGCTCTCGGAGCTTACCAGTCACACGGCGGCTACCAATATGATCGGGCCGCTGGCCATTACGGCAGCCCTGTCTGCCGGCATCAGCCCTGTGCCTGTTTCCGTGGGCATTGCCCTGTCTGCATCCCTGGGCTTTATGCTGCCGGTATCTACGCCGCCTAATGCCATCGTCTATGCTTCGGGCTACATTCCCATTACCAAAATGATTCGGACTGGCGTGTATATCGACTTTATCGGCATTGCCTGCGTGACTATTCCTCTGGCGATTTACTTCGTCAAGTGGATTGTGGGAATGTGAGGAGGAAGAGAAATGCAAAGTCAAACCCTTACGGAAAGCCTGGCGTCCTTTGACCCGGAAATATACGGGCTTCTGCAGGATGAGATACAAAAGCAGCGCTTTAACCTGTCGCTCCTGCCCACCGCTAACGCGGTGTCGCCCTTCAGCGCGTATCTGAAGGGGAGTATTTTTGGCAATGGCCATCTTGAGCATTACGGGGTACACAGCCAACTGGAATTGGAGAAGATTGCTGCAGGGCGGGCGGAAAAACTCTTTGGGGCTGCCCATGCCATTGTGCGGGTGACAGATATTGCGGCGGCCTCCAGGGTGGTTTTTCATGGGCTGCTTAATGCAGGTGATACGGTGCTGTCCTTTAATCGCCGTAAATTTGAGCATTGCAGCGGCGGGCAGATGCAGTATAATTTCCTTTCCTTTTGCATTGAGCCGGATACGGAGCAGGTGGATTTAGATAGGGTGGAGCAACTGGCCAGGGCCGAAAAGCCGCAGCTTATCATCTATTCGCCGGTAAATTATCCCCGCAGCCTTGATTATGCCAGGCTCAAGGAAATAGCTGCCGGAGTGGGGGCGTATTTGTGGGTGGATATCAGCCAGAATGCGGGAGCCGTGGCCGCAGGCTGTGCACCAACGCCTGTGCCCTTTGCCGATGTGGTGACTTTCCCCACGGGAGATTCTCTCCACGGGCCTCAGGGCGCCGTTATCCTGACAACGGAGGCTTTAGCAGGGCAGATGGATAAAACCGTCCTGGATACGGGGCATTCCATGGTCAAGAAAAACGTCCTGGCGGCGTTGGCTACCAGCTTTTTGGAGGCCGACAGCGAAACATTCAAGGAATACTGCCTACAGGTACTGAAGAATGCCAAGGCATTGGAACAGGGCCTCCGTGATGCAGGGGTCAAGACCCTGTGCGGCGATACGGAGAGCCACCTGGTGCTGGCTTGCCTGCCCGCAGGTGAAACGGCGGAGAACATGGCGGAAAAAATGGGCCAGGCAGGCTTTATGGTCAAGGGGGACAATATGCTGACCTCCGATAAGGGCAAGAGCTTCCCCATCTTGCGGTTGTCGGTGCTTGACCCCACCACCAGAGCCATGAAAGAGGCTTCCTTGCAGGCAGTGGGCAGGCTTATAGGAGAGATTATCCTGACAGGAGGAGCCGAGGCTGCGCAGAAAAAGGCCAAAGCCCAAATCAGAACCATTCTGTTGGATAAGCCTCTGTTCTCGGAGGAATGGCTGCCGCAAAGTATCAACTTGACACCGGGCTACGGGCAGAGGGATTTGAACATCTCCCGGGAAGTGGAGGCAGAAAAGCAGGAAGCCCAGGCAGAGCGCATGTGGAGCTTCTGGGATAACTAAATTTTTGGCAGGATTTTGCCCGTTTATGTCGAATGTTTCCTTAGTAAGAGAATATGGAAGGGATGATAAAATGTTTGTAGCCAAACGTATGGCGAGGCATCCGGTGACGGTGCAGCTGTCGGTGTATTTCCCGTCCGCGC
>CAJOIN010000225.1 GCA_905234515.1 uncultured Selenomonas sp. | reverse complement strand
ACCTTGTCATCGTGCCAGCCCTGGAAAACCTGCATTCCATACGTCATGCGGAATTCCTCGTAATAGGGAAAGCGGGCCAGAAAAAGCACGGTCAGCAAAAAGCCTGCCACAGCCCCAATCCCAAGGCGCAGGCGCCCCAGGGACCAGCGGGGATTTATAAGAGACGGAAGCGTCACCAGCAAAAAGCTAAAGAGCGTAAAGCCCCCGGCGCTTTTCAAGGACAGGCGCAGCCCCGTCAGATTGGCCTGTATAATATCTGCCGCTACGGTATCCGGCCCCATAGCCCCGGCATATTTAGCCATGAAAATCAGCCGGTAGAGGGCCATCAGCACCAGCAAAAACAAAAACAGCCGCAAATCAAGCTGACAGTTTTGCAAATAAGTTTTCAAACGCAATTTAAAGAATCTCCTCTATCTTTTTCTGCAAACGCTCAACTTCAATGTCTGCCAGGCAGTCCTCCCCCTTGGGGCAGGAACGTTGCCAGCAATAGCGGCAGGAACGGTCAACTTCCAGGGCATTGTCAAGCTGCCCGTAGGGGCCGTTGCGGTTGGCATCGGTGGGGCCCATGACCATCACCGTGGGAGTGCCCAGGCCGGAGGCCAGATGTACCGGGCCCGTGTCTCCGCCCACACAGAGGCGGGCCTGCTGCAGTATATAGGTGAGCTGCTTGAAATTCGTGCGGCCCACCAAGTTCAGCGGCGGTATTTCCGTGTGGGAGCAAATCTCTGCGGCCCGTTGCTCATCCACGGGGCCGCCCCCCACCAAGACAGGAATAATTTTCCGGTCATACAGATAGTCCGCCAGGCGGGCAAAATTCTCCGTGGGCCAGCGCTTGTTGGGCCAGTTGGCACCAATGGCCAGCACTGCATAGGGCGTAGTCATGCTGCCCCCTGCCTGGGCAAAGATCCTGCCAGCCAGGTCAGCCTCCCTTTCCGGCACCTCCAGGGTAAAGCGCACTTCCTTCACAGGGCAGCCCAAGGCCCGGGCCACATCAAGATAGCGCTCCACAATATGGCCCTTGGCATGGGGGCCGATGACAGGCCTCGAAATCCTGTCGCTGAGCTCCCGCATATTGCACATGCCAAGCTTCACAGGGGCCTTGCCCAGGCGGGCCACAGCGGCAGACTTGAACAGCCCCTGCAGGTCCAGTACCGCATCGTAGCTGCGGGCCTGAATCTTTCTTTTCAAGGGCCCATACTCCCGCAGGAAGCCCCGGAAGGACTTGAACTTCTTCTTCTCAAAGAGGATGACCTCATCTATGTAGGGGCTCATCTTCACCAAATCGTAGGCAGGAGGCTCCACCACCCAGGTTATATGGCAGTACGGATGGGCTTCCTTCAGGGCATAGGCCACCGGCAGGGCATGGATCACGTCGCCAATGGCGCTCAGTTTTACAATAAGGAAATTCTTCATTATCTCCATCAGCTTTCTTTTGCATAGTTTTTCAGACTATGATTATAACGCCGTTATTCATATTTTGTCGATAGACAAAATCTCCTAAGTAAAAAGCTGTCTCCCGGCCTAAGTCGGAAAACAGCTTGGTCATTACAATACTTTGGAAAGGAAGCTTTTGGTGCGCTCCTCCTGGGGATGCTCAAAGACCTCCTTGGGTACGCCCTGCTCGATGATACGGCCCTCGTCCACAAAGAGCAGCCTGTCCCCCACCTCACGGGCAAAGCCCATCTCATGGGTGACAATAACCATGGTCATGCCCTCCTTGGCCAGGGAGCGCATAACGTCCAGCACCTCGCCTACCATCTCCGGGTCAAGGGCCGAGGTGGGCTCGTCAAAGAGCATGACCTTAGGGTGCATGGCCAGGGCCCGGGCAATGGCCACACGCTGCTGCTGGCCGCCTGAGAGCTGGGAGGGGAAGCTGTCGGCCTTTTCCGCCAGACCAACCCTGGCCAGCAGCTCCCGGGCAGTTTTCTCCGCCTCTGCCTGGGGCACCTGCTTCACCTTCATGGGAGCCAGCATGATGTTCTGCAGCACCGTCATATGGGGAAAAAGGTTGAAACGCTGGAAAACCATGCCCACTTCTTCCCGAACCTTGTTGATATTGGCCTCCCCGTCCAGCAGGATGCCATCCACGGCAATGGCGCCTGCCGTGGGCTGCTCCAGGTAATTCATGCAGCGCAGCAGGGTGGACTTGCCTGAGCCGGAGGGCCCGATGATGACCACCACTTCCTGGGCCTTGATGGAAAGGTCGATGCCCTTCAGCACCTCCACCTCTCCGAAGGATTTCTTCAGTCCCTTAATGTCTATCATCAGTACCACACCTCTTTTCCAGATAAGCCACAAAGCGGGAAATAGTCAGGGTCATGACCAGGTAAACGATGGCCACGCTGATCCAGATCTCCAAAGAGCCGTAAGTCTTGGCGATAATCAGCTGGCCCCGGCGGGTCAGCTCCTCAAAGCCGATGACGGACACCAGGGAGGAATCCTTCAGCAGGGCGATGAACTCGTTGCCCAGAGGCGGTATCACACGCTTGAAGGCCTGGGGCACGATGATGTAGCGCATGGTCTGCACCCAGGTCATGCCCAGGGAGCGTCCTGCCTCCATCTGGCCATTGTCCACAGACTGGATGCCGGCCCGGAAAATCTCAGCCACATAGGCGCCGGAGTTGATACCGCAGGCGCCGATGGCCGCCACATAGGGGTCAATGCGCTGGCCGGTAATCACCGGCAGGGCAAAGTACACCAAGAAGATCTGCACCAGCAAAGGGGTGCCCCGGAAAAAATCAACATAGATGGCCGCCAGCCATTCCAAAGGCTTGATGCGGCAAATGCGGGCAATGCCCACGAAAAGACCGATGACCACGCCCACTGCCACAGACAGCGCCGTAATCTTAATGGTGACCCAGGCCCCCAGCAGCAGCAAGGGGAAGGAATTGACTACCAAATCAAAATTAAAGGACATACGCCCCACCCTCTCACGAATAATTATACATCAAGTTTGTATATCAATGCTAATTATACACTCAGGTCTTTGTCCTGTCAACGCGTACATAACAAAGAAACGTCATGCCCACTCGCACAAAGGAGACATGACGTTTATTTATGCAGTTTTACTTATTT
>CAJOIN010000224.1 GCA_905234515.1 uncultured Selenomonas sp. | reverse complement strand
CTAAGATCAAGAAAAATGAAAACGGCCAGACCAATTCCATCAGCCAGGTGCGCTACGGCTGTGCCTTGGGTGCCCTGCATTCGGTCAGCGCCATTCCGGGGGCTATCCCCATCACCCACTGCGGCCCTGGCTGCGTGGACAAGCAGTATACCAGCCTGGTATTCTACAATGGCTATCAGGGGGGCGGCTACTCCGGCGGTGCCGTGCCTCCCAGCTCCAACCTGCAGGAGAAGGACGTAGTCTTCGGCGGGGCGAAGCACCTTGACCAGCTCATAGAAGCTTCCCTGAAGATTATGGACGCCGACCTTTTCGTAGTGCTCAATGGCTGTATCCCCGAGATTGTGGGCGACGACATTGGCGCCGTGGTGGCCCGCTATCAGGAAAAGGGCGTGCCCATTGTGTCAGCCGAAACAGGCGGCTTCAAGGGCAACAACTTCACGGGCCATGAGATAGTCACCGAGGCCATTATAGAGCAGTATGTGGACAAGTACGCCAGGAAAGGCGAAAAGAAAAAAGGCCTCATCAATGTCTGGTCAGAGCTGCCCTTCCAGAACACCTTCTGGCGTGGGGACCTGACGGAACTGAAGCGCATTCTGGAAGGTGCCGGCTGGCAGGTGAATATCCTCTTCGGTCACGGCTGCCAAGGCGTGAAGGAATGGCTCACCATTCCAAATGCCGAGTTCAACCTGGTGGTAGGCCCCTGGCTGGGCCTTAAGACGGCGAAGCTGTTAGAAAAGAAGTACAAACAGCCCTACCTTCATCTGCCGGTGCTGCCCATCGGCGCTAAGCAGGCAGCTGAGTTCCTGCGGGCCATCGCCGCCTTTGCCAAGGAAAACGAGGTGCAGACCGAGAACTTCATCAAGCAGGAGGAAAAGGAGTATTACTATTATCTGGAGCACTTCACAGATTTTTACGCCGAATACTGGTGGGGCCTGCCCGCAGCTTACTCTGTGGTAAGCGACGCGGCCTACAATCTGGCCCTGAACAAGTTCCTGGTGAACCAGCTGGGCCTGATTCCGGCGAAGCAGATCATCACCGACCACACCCCGGAGAAATACCACGAGGCCATCAAGGAGCAGTACAAGCACCTGGCCGAAGATGTTGCCGCCGAAGTGGAATTCGTGGAAGACGGCTACATTGTGGGCAAACTGCTGAAAGAACAGGACTACGGCCACAAGCCCCCGGTCATCTTCGGCACCAGCTGGGAGCGTGATATCGTCAAGGAACTCAAGGGCCATATCGTGGAGGTCAGCTACCCCGTGTCCTACGATGTGGTGCTGAACAAGACATATATAGGCTATAGAGGTGCCCTGACGCTTCTTGAAACCATCTTTACCACAGCTATCAGCAAATCGGCTTGATATGGTGTGTTTAATACACACCCTGATTGATTTTGGCTCTCCTAAATACATATATATCTATCCCCAAGGAGGACAGGCAGCTTCAAGCCTGTCCTCCTTGGGACCTTTCTTTATCCTGATAACATGTTGCTTGGTTGACATGACGGTTGTAATGTTGTAATATGAAGCGGTGTTGTTTAGGGGAACACATTAGTACATGTTGGACGGCGTGGGATTGCAATCCGGCCAGACATTGAAAGCAAGGGTGATAAGCATGAAAAAACTTTCCATGAGCGCCAAGGTCTTCCTGGGCTTTGGCATCGGCGCTGTCCTGGGGCTGATTTTTCAGGAGGGTATTCTCTTCCTGCAGCCTGTGGGCGACCTCTTTCTGAAACTGATTCAGATGATAGTGATGCCATTGATCTTTTTCTCCATCATCAGCGGCATTGCCAGCATCGGTGATGTGGCGAAGCTCAAGCGTATCGGAGGCAAGGTCCTGGGCTTCTATGTGGTGACCACCATCCTTTCCACCGTCCTGGGCCTGGCAGTTTCCCATCTCATGCAGCCGGGGCGGGGCTTCGGCGTTGAGAGCATTGTGGAGACCGGGGAAGTCGTCAAGGCGGCGGAGCCCCTTTCCGTGGGGGCGGCTATCCTGGGCATGGTGCCCTCCAATCCCGTGGAGGCCCTGGCCAAGGGTGACCTGATGCAGACCATCGTTTTTGCAGTCTTCGTGGGTGTGGCCCTGACCATTTTGGGCGACAAGGTTGCCCATGTCAAGAAGGTTATTGATGAGGGCGCCCAGGTCATGTTCAAGATTACCGACCTGGTGATGAAGACCACCCCCTACGGCGTCTGCGCCCTGGCTGCCTGCAGCACCGGGGCTTACGGCCTGGCTGTTTTCGGCATCATGGGAAAATTCATCCTGACCCACTATATGGCGGCCGCGTCCATTGTTATTTTCCTGTATCTCTTCATCATCAAGGGCATTGCCAGGATTCCCCTGGCGGATTTCTTCCGCAAGGTTTCCGAAATCTGGTGGGTGGCCTTCAGCACCACCTCCAGCTCCGGCACCCTGCCGGTGACCCTGCGGGTGGTGGAGCAGGAATTCCGGGTCAAGCATGAGCTGGCCTCCTTCACCCTGCCTTTGGGGGCAACCATCAACATGAACGGCATTGCCGCCTACTATGCGGTGACGGTGCTGTTCGTGTCCCAGATTTACGGGGTGGACCTGACCCTTTACCAGCAGGCGGCCTTCATCTTCATGACCACCCTGATTTCCATCGGCACCCCGGGCATACCCAATAGCGGCATCGTGCTGACGGTGATGCTCCTGGGCACCATGGGCCTGCCCGCCGCCATCATGGGCATGATCGTGGGCATCTTCAGGCCCATCGACATGATCCACACCGCTCTGAACGTGACTGGCGATGTGGTTTCCACCCTGGCAGTGGCACGGCTGGAAGACATGTACGAGGAAGACGTGGATGCACAGCTTGAAGATGTGTATGGAGACGAGCAGAGAGCATAAATAGACGGAGCTGCTGCACTTAATCAAATGTGCAGCAGTTCCGTTTTTTTCTTTGACATCTTTACAGTTTTACAGTAATATATAAAACATACCTGCGAGATAGGTTTATGTGAAAGATAACATCTGATTATGATACAAGGGGATGAGAAGTATGTTTAGAGAGGAAATCAGTTGGTACAGCACGCGCCTGCAGCATCATATGAGCATTCGTA
>CAJOIN010000223.1 GCA_905234515.1 uncultured Selenomonas sp. | reverse complement strand
GCCTGCCATTTTGAGAATTGTTTTCAAATTGAAGGTCTATAGTTCTGACTGTAGCCCCACTGTCCTCAAAGCTCATATCAAAAGAATCTGCCACAAGTTTTAAGGCACTTGCCATCCACTCAGTATTTAACGCTCTAATGACTTGCTTCTGTGACTCTATACTCGCATCTGCTCCACTCCCTAAGTTTCCTTCCTCATCCTTATCTTGAAGCACAGTTAAGGAACTCTCCGCAGGCCAGTTAATGGTAAGCCCATTAAAAGTGGAACTAGTCCCGGTCGGATAATTCCAAGTAGAAATATTTCCAGAGGAATTTTCTGGCACAATACTCTCCGCTGTCTTTACCGTATCTCCACCTGCATCAGCACCAGTCATTGCCCCCGTATCTTCATTGTCTAAATCAATACCGCAATATTCCTTGAGAAAGGCCTTTTGCGCTGTGGCACTGTTACCAGAATTGCTTCCAATATCTTGAATGAAACTGTCGATAAGCGCCTGGGCATCTGAAAACACTCCCCCGCTGGCAGCTGCCACCGCCTCGTCAAAGGCCGCCATGCCGCTTTTTGAAGTGTTGCCCAAAGCACTGAAAAACCCCTTCACCGCCTCCTGGGCCGACCCCACCCCGCCAATGGTAGACATGCCGTCCAGCATGTACTTGCCGTTGTAGGTAATCATGGCATTGTCATTTATCTGGTCAATGCGCTGCTCGAATTCCTTCTGGATGGTGGCCCGGTCTGCATCCGTATTGGTATCGTTGGCGGCATTGATGGCCTTTTCCTTCAAGGTTTTGATGATCTCCACCGTGGAGGACACCGCCCCCTCTGCCACCTTCAGCATGCTGCTGGCGTACTGGGCATTGGCGATATCCTGCTCCAGCCCCCTTATCTGCACCCGCATCCGCTCCGAGATGGCATAGCCCGAGGCATCGTCCGCCGCGCTGTTTATCTTCATGCCGGAGGAAACCTTAGCCAGGCTCTTGGCCATAGCCTCTGAATTCTTATTTAGTATATTCAGAGTATTTATGGCGGACATATTATTCTTCACAACCATTGCCAATGTTCTCACCGTCCTTAGTGTCAATCCTATCCTAACGATATTATCGACAGAAAGCACAGCAAGATTAAGTAAAATTTTACAGCCCCCGCTCCTTCAGCAGTGCAACCATTTCCTCGTAAACAGGCACCTTTACCCCGGCCTCTTGGGCCATGCGCGCCACTTCATAGGTCAGGCCGTCCACCTCCGAAGGGCGTCCTGCCTCCACATCCCTCTGCATGGAGGAGGTGGCGTCCTTATCCATATTGTCCACCATCTTCAAGTTTATCTCCAGCATATCCTCCGGCAAGGGGATATCTTTGGCCCGGGCAATGGCCATCAGCTCTTCCACCAAAGCTATGAACTTCTCCCGACAGACCCCGCCCGGCTGCAGGTCTTTGGCTCTGGTGCCGTAGGCAGCCCCCAGGGAAGCCATGGGGGAAATCAGGGTGAATTTCCTGTAGCAGTCCGCCTCTATCTGCCGGGAATGAAGGGCCTTGGCCCCTGCCTCCTTCAGCTCCTCCGTCAGTTTTTCCAGCACCGGCTCTGCCGCCTTGGCCACAGCCTCCGGGGTGCCACGGCGCAGGCCGTAGATGACCCGGAAAAGGCCGCCTCCCATCTTGATATGGCCCGGCTCCCCCTTTTGGCTGAAGATGTAGATACAGCCGTCGGTGACAGTCCTGTCCTGCAGCTTCTCCTGCAGCCTGCCGCCAGTGCCGTAGATATTGAGGATAGGAATAATCAGACTGTGCTCATCCGCAGCCTTCTGCAGGAAGGGCACCGCCTCCTCAAGGGAATAGCCCTTCAGGCACACAAAGACAATATCCGGGGCCGCCACTCCCTCTGCCCTGGCCTGCAGGTAGCCGGGCATATCATAGGCAGGGATTTTCACCTTGAAGCTTTCCTCCGGCAAATCCACCGTGAGCCCCTGCTGCCTGATGGCCTCCAGATGGCTGCCCCGGGCGATGAGCGTTACCTCCCGGCCCGTCCTGCCCAAAAATCCTGCCAAAGCTCCGCCGGTGCCACCGGCCCCAACTATCAGATATCTCATGTTCTTTCCCCTTTCTAGCGTTCAATCTCCGCTGACAGCAGGTCTCCCACCTTCTGTGCCAGATGGCGCAGGTCCTGCAGGCGGATATAATCCTCACCGTAAATCTTCCTGGCGTAGTCCTCTGCCATTTCCTCGGCAAAGACGCTGTTGACCAAAGCCAGCACCTTCACGCCCGCCTTCCTTAGATTCTTCACGGCCTCCGCCGTATCCTCCTGGGCCGCCTGCCCGCCGTAGAGCCTGGAAGGTCCTATTCCCGAGGCAGGAATCCCCGCCTCGTCGCTGGGATTGGCATCCGTGAGCACCAGCAGCAGCCTTTTTCCCTGGGCCTTTCCAAAAAGCTCCGGGACAGCCCTAAGGGCCAGGCCGTCGCGGTTCCATCCTTTGGCCTCATAGGCAAAAATCCCCTGGGCAGAAGCCTCGCTAAAGTTCTTAAGAAGCCTCAGCACCGTAGCGCCCCCTTCGCTGAAGAAGGCGGCTGCCCCAAGGGGAATCCCTGCCCGGGCCAGGGCCTCTGCTATGAGATAAGCCTGGCTGGCAATGACGGCCTGGCGGCTTTCCCGGGAAGCGGAGGCATCCAGCAGCAAAAGCACCGAAAGCTCGCCATAGGCGGCTGGCTCCAAAGCCGAAAACACCCGCTCGTCCTGCAGGTAAAGCCCCCGCCAGATATGGCCGGGGTCCAGCCTCCCCCGGCGGGAAGGCAGCTTCAGGGGCTGGCGGTGCACCAGCAGGCAGTTTTTCAGCCGACGGGTCAGTTCCGTCAGTTCCGTGCGGTATCTCCTTTGCTCCTTGGCAAAGAAATCCAGGTTAGCCTGGCGGGGATTGCCCCGCTCCCCTGTCACCCAGAGCCTCACCCGGCCATGGACTCCCCGGCAAAGGGCCTCCTCCACCTCCTGCCGACGCTCCTCACCCCAAAGGGAGGAGCCAAAGCGACGGGCCATTTCCTCATCCCCCAGCCGCTGGGCTACCAGCCCCGGCAGGGGAATTTTCCTTCCCGGGGCAG
>CAJOIN010000222.1 GCA_905234515.1 uncultured Selenomonas sp. | reverse complement strand
ATCGCATATACAACTGCCTTTTGCGCGTAAAAATACATGAAAAGGTGTATTTTGTGGGGGGCTTTTCCTGCGGCAGGGGCATCCTTGGTGCAGATGTAATGGATGAAGGCTGGAACGTACTCTATCGCCTTCGGGATGGACATGTCAGATTGCAGCTTATAGAAGCTGAACATGAGGATGTCGTCTGGCAAGCTGAAGTATATCCGTTTCCAAGGATTTCGTAGGAGGGGAACAGGTTGCAGAAAAAATTCCTGGGCAGGTTATTTGCCTTGCTTGCGTTGCTATGCGTTATTTTGGGCTTTGCTGTGCCTGGCTATTATCGCAGCAAAATGGAGCAGAAGTATACTGAAATGGCTTACAACTACGGGTGTCTTGTGGCAGAGCGACTGAGTGCAGCCCCCGTAGGCAAATATGAAAAAACTTTGCAAAAGGATACTGCCTATGAGGAAACCTATAGATATTTAGAGCATATGCGGAGTATGCTGCGGGTCAAATACCTGTATGTGGTGGTTCCCCGGGAAAATGATTATGTCTATATATGGACGGCCAGCGGAGCCCAGGAAAAGGATATAGACATACTGGGGTTTACTGAAGCTTACTACCAGGGTGGTAGCAAATATATGAAGGAGGCTATGTCAACCGAAGGGGGGGGAATACCTCCACTGCTGGTCACGAACAACGATGAATACGGCTATGTGGCCTCTGCCTATGCGCCAATCATTGATACAGCAGGAAATAGTGTGGCCCTGGTAGGGATCGATTTGGCCATGGATCAGGTAGAGGAAGAAATAAACCGTTTCCTGTACATGTTTGCGGCTTTCATGGCAGCCATTATGCTGTTGGGAGGCTGTTTGTTCTATCGTGAAATCTCGCGGGTAATCATCAGTCCGTTGCTGGCTCTGAACGCTTCCCTGGAGGAATATGCGACGCAGAAGATGCGAAAGGGGGAATCTCTGGAAATAGAATTGCACACAGGCGATGAAATCGAGCGCCTGGCAGATTCTGCTGTCACAATGTCAAAAGAACTCCAATCTTATATGCGTGATTTTGAGAAGGCCACTAGGGAAAAGGAGCGCATAGCAACGGAGCTGAATGTGGCGACGGAAATCCAGATGCACATGCTGCCTTCTATCTTCCCTCCCTTTCCGGAGAGGTCTGAATTCGATATCTACGCCAGCTCTGTACCTGCCAAGGAAGTGGGCGGTGACTTCTACGATTTCTTCATGGTGGATGATGACCATGTGGCAGTGGTGATGGCGGATGTTTCCGGCAAGGGTGTCCCGGCGGCGCTCTTTATGGTAATCGCCAAGACCTTGATCAAGAACAGAACCCAGGTCAGCAACAGTCTCTCTCCCGCCAAAATCCTGTATGATGTAAACAATCAGCTTTGCGAAGGCAATGAGGCAGGCATGTTCGTGACAGTCTGGCTGATTATCCTGCAAATTTCCACGGGCAAGGGCATGGTGGCAAATGCTGGACATGGCAACCCCATGGTAAGACGGTCCGGTGGGAAGTATGAGCACATTGTGGGCAAGCATGGCCCTGGGGTGGCGATGATGGAAGATGCCCGCTTCAAGGAGCAGGAATTCGACCTGCAGCCCGGTGACAGCTTCTTTGTCTGCACCGATGGCGTTACCGAAGCCCTCGACAAGGAGGAAACGCTGTTCGGAGTTGAGCGTCTGCAGGAGGCGCTCAACGAGAAGCCAGAGGCAGGGCCCAGGGAGGCCCTGGAGCTGGTGAAGAAGCACATGGATGCCTTCGTGGGTGAGGCCGAACAGTTCGATGATATTACCATGCTGAATTTTGCCTATTACGGTGCTAAGTAGGAGGCTTTTGTGGAGATAGAGTTGCGGAAACTTTGTGCTGAGAATGAATCTGAGGCCATAGGCTTTGTCATTCAGGGCATGAATTTTACTCGCTATGCAAAGTCATCCTGGCTGGTGGATTTGCTTTTTGGCAGATATTTTTTTTACGCAGCCCAGGTGGAATGCACCCAGCCTCTTGCTGCCTATACGGCAGAAGGGAAACTGGCAGGATTCCTCCTGGTCTCCTTACGTGGAGAGCCAAGGCTGAAAACGCCTTGGTGGAAACGGGCTTATGTGAGATGTGTACAGGGGTTGCGGTATCTTTACTTCCAGGGAAGCGACAGGCAGTATGATAAAGCAAATGCGCAAATGCTGGCAGCCTATGGTAAGATTGCGGAGGTTGAAATATGCCTTATGGCAGTCAATCCCAGGCTGCAGGGGAAGGGTATAGGCAACAGATTGATGCACGAACTGGAGCGGCTGGGGAGAGGCAGGCATGTGTGCGTATATACGGATGATGACTGTGAATACAGTTTCTATGAGCACCATGGTTTCCGCTGCGTTGGCCGGAGACATATAGAAATGAGGTCGGGTTCAAAAAGATTCCCTCTGTTGTGCATGCTGTATGCCAAACAGATTCCGGGGGGGTGAAAGGGCAGCAGGCGTTGAGTCCTCCACTCACCCTCGCTGACACTTTTCCATAAGATATGAAAAGGGGCATCTGGAAGATTTTACTGCCGGATGCCCTTTTTCATGTATTATGCTGTTTTCATATCAGGAAAAGTTTTTTTGACTACCAGATGAACCTGGTTGCCCTTGGCAGCTACCTGCACATCATCGGCAATCCTGGCGAGCATGGACTGCTTCAGTTCTTCCCAGGCTGCGTCCAGTTCATCAGTTTCTTCTGCATGTTCCAGCTCCGACTTGTATTGGCTCAGGGACCAGGAAATGCCATACTGGGCGCGATTCGCGCCGTAGAATACCAGAAGGTTTGAGGCGGATTCCGAGGTATAGCTGTCAAGAGTGTCCTGTGAGAAAAGGGCGTCTTCCACAAAATCCCGCAACTTGTCGAAGAAGCTCTCCTCAGCGGAATTCTTTTTGCTGGTGGAAGCCTGGATCATATCCTGCCGTTTGTAATAGTTCATATTCGCCGTCATATCCAGGTGAAGCTGGCAGGTTTGGCCGGTGTTCTCCAGCCAGAATTCAGCGGAGAATTCTCCTACGATGGCACGAGGCAGGGCCAGCAGTTCCTCCGTGAGGAGCTGGAGACGCAGGGAACTTTTCTCG
>CAJOIN010000221.1 GCA_905234515.1 uncultured Selenomonas sp. | reverse complement strand
ATTGAAAGCGTCATTGTCTACAATGATGAGGGATGGCTTAATCCTCTGCACTTTGAGGATGAATTGGTAAGACATAAAATCCTGGATGTAATTGGTGATTTGCGTTTGGCAGGACCAATCAGGGGCCATGTCATTGCTGCGGCCTCCGGTCACGCCTTGAATACGGCTTTAGCGAAACTCCTTGCGGCAGCGCCGCAGGGCTGAGTATAGAAAGAGGGATATGTTTATGGAATTGGATATTAATGAAATCATGAAGATTTTGCCTCATCGTCCACCCCTTCTGCTGGTGGATCGTATTGTGGAGATTGAGCCTTTCAAGTCCGCTACGGGCATCAAGTGCATTACCATGAATGAGCCTCAGTTCAACGGCCATTTCCCTGGTCATCCCATTATGCCCGGGGTGCTGCTGCTGGAAGCCATGGCCCAGGTAGGCGGCGTGGCCATGCTTTACCCTGAGGAGCATCGCGGCAAACTGGCTTTCTTTGGCGGCATGGACAATGTGCGCTTCAAACAGCCTGTAGTGCCCGGTGATGTGCTGGTGACCAAAGCAGAGATTACCAAGGTGCGCGGCAATTTTGGCGTTCTTCATGCTGACGGCTATGTGAACGATAAGCTGGTAGCCCAGGCAGATTTCAAGTTTGCCCTTATTGAGGATGAGAACCATCAGGCCAAGAAAGCTGAGGAAAAGGCTTAAGCCTGAAGTCTTAATGCGCAAAAGCAAGTATTTTGTTGTAAATAACTGATTTAGGCAAGTAAATTAGACCTAGTCTTTGTTCAAATCGAAAAATGCCCGGATTTGCTGTCATATTGCATACTGAGTTTGAAAGTTTATTTGGGAGTATAAAATAAAGATGAGCAAAGCTGCTTGTACCAGGAGATGCTCAGCCTGGCACGGGTGTTTATCGCAGAACAGAGGAGTTGGAGCACATGAGCGCTGAAAGCAAAGTAGTAGCTTATATACATGATACAGCCGTGATAGCACCGGGGGCACGAATTGCCAAGAATGTGGAAATCGGCCCCTATTCGGTGATTGGGGAGCATGTTGAGATTGGTGAAGGCACCAAGATTGGGCCCCATGTGGTTATCACCGGCTGGACACAGATTGGCAAGGATTGCAAGATTTTCCAGGGGGCTTCTGTAGGTGAGGAGCCACAGGACCTGAAGTTCAAGGGTGAGAAGAGTTACGTCTTCATTGGTGACCGCACTACCATACGCGAAGGGGTTACCATCCATCGTGCTACCGGGGAGGGCGAGGAAACCCGCATTGGCAATGATTGCCTGCTTATGGCCCTTACCCATGTGGCGCATAATTGTGTCCTGGGCAACAACGTCATCATGTCCAATCTGGCCAGTGTGGCTGGGCATGTAGTGGTGGAGGACAGGGCTGTTATCGGCGGCATGGCAGGTGTTCATCAGTTCGTGAAGATTGGCCGCAATGCCATGGTCGCAGGCATGTCCCGTTTGGTGCAGGATGTGGTGCCTTATACCATTGTGGCAGGTCATCCTGCTAAGGTGGCTGGCCTTAACAGTGTGGGTATTTCCAGGGCAGGCATTCCCTTGGAGGTACGCCGCAATATAAAGAAAGCGTATAAGATACTCTACCGTGCCGGCCTTACCCTTAAGGACGCCGTTTCTGTTATTGAGCAGGATGTGGATTCCAGCGAGGAAATCGAGCATTTCCTCCGTTTCCTCCGCAATGCTGACAGGGGTATTTGCCGTGGCCGCCGGGATGGGGATAAAGAGTAAGTATTTAATAGACGATACAGAGATAGGGAGCATTAGTTTATGGAAAAGATTGGATTGCTGGCAGGGGTAGGCAAGCTGCCTGTGGAATGTGCGCGGGCTGCAAAGCTGCTGGGCTATGAAGTGTATGCTGTGGCCCTGCTTGATGAAACGGATCCTGAGCTTGATGAAGTGGCGACTGAGTGTGCCCATATCAGCATTGCCAAGCTGGGCGAGCTTATGGCTCACCTTAAATCCAGGCAGGTTGAGAAGGTTACCATGATTGGCAAGGTTACCAAGGAATTGCTTTTCTCCGGCAAGCTGGTGCCGGATGCCACGGCCATGCAGCTTATTATGGCCTTGCCGGACAGGAAAGACGACACTATCATGCTGGCCTTTGTGCAGGCTTTAGCCCGGGCCGGCTTTACTGCTTTTGATCAGACCGCCCTTATCCATAAGCTCATGCCCCATCGCGGCACCATAACCAGCCGTGAGCCGGATGAGAGGGAGAAGAAGGATATGGAGTTCGGTTTCCGCATGGCCAAGGAGATTGGCCGCCTGGATGTAGGCCAGACAGTAGTGGTCAAGGAGTCTGCAGTTATGGCCCTTGAGGCTATTGAAGGAACTGATGCCTGCATCCGCAGAGGTGGGGAACTGGCCCGGGGAGGCGCTGTGGTGGTCAAGGTGGCCAAGCCGGAGCAGGATAACCGCTTCGATGTGCCCACTGTGGGACGTGCCACTATCGAGTCCATGGTTGCAGTGGGGGCAACGGCTCTGGCCATTGAGGCAGACAAGACCCTGCTGGTGGAGCAGGAAGCTGTGGTAAAGCTTGCTGAGGAGCACAATATAACCATCGTGGCTATGTGAAGATGATACCAGACGCGGTATGGGGTCTCTGCCTGCCGCGTCTTTTTCTGTTCAGGCCACTTAGTTGATAGCGGGCAGGCTATATGGTAAAATGGTAAGTTGATGGACGGAGGTAGTCCCAATGAAAATCATGCTTTCAGCAGGTGAGGTATCGGGGGATTTGCATGGCAGGCGCCTGGCAGAGTCCCTGCTTAATATAGACCCAAGCCTGCAGCTGATAGGATTGGGTGGCAAGGAGATGGAGGCAGCGGGAGTACGCCTGCTGCGAAACTTTGCTGACTATAATGTCATGGGAATTTGGGAAGTGCTGAAGAACCTGCGCCGCATCATGCAGCTGCTCAGTGACTTGGAAGCAGCTATGCGTGAAGAAAGGCCAGACCTGCTGGTGCTTATAGACTATCCGGACTTCAACTGGCGCCTGGCCAAGAAGGCCAAGGCGCTGGGAATACCCGTGTTTTCTTATATCCCTCCTTCAGCCTGGGCCTGGCGCAAGGGGCGGGCTAAATCCTGCGCAGCCATAGCTGATGAGTTTGTGGCTATCTTTCCCCATGAGCTGCCCCCATATGAAAAG
>CAJOIN010000220.1 GCA_905234515.1 uncultured Selenomonas sp. | reverse complement strand
AGCATTTATGAAACAGCTCACTTCCGTATATGATCAGGACCCAGATCTTAAATGTTTGACCATTAGTGCAGGCATTGCCTATGCAGATGGACAGCCGGTACCCATTGATGTGCTGATGAACCGAAGCGATGAGGCTCTATACGCAGCCAAGTCCAACGGGCGCTCCTGCTATCGTGTCTATAGTGAGGATATGGATATAATCTGATTTTAATTTGATGACTGTATAATTATATAATACGTGCCAGTGGGGGAATCATGCTATGGGGAAAAGATGGTATGATTCCCTCCTTTGTCTGTGATAAAGGGGATAAAGTGACATGGAAGAGTTATTGGCAATTAAATTAAAGACGAGAAATGGTGGAAGTACCATCATTGATAGAGAGGATGTAGAAGCATTATATTTAGGAGAGATTGTCGAATGCCTGCTTTACAAGGATAAGGAATTAAGCCGAGGCAAAAAAGCCAAACAGGCCATGATTCATCTAAAAAAAAGTGCAGATAAATTTTATGCTGGTGGGAAATTGAGCGTGTTTGAAAAAATATGTGGAGAGCATAGAATATACAGTATAGAATTATTGTTTCAGGATTCGCTTGAGGAATATCTGGTGCCCTATGAAAGTGATAATGCTTTTGCAGTGAATAACTTGGAAAATCATCAATTTGAAAATGGGCTTAAGATAACATTTCGTGATAAATCAGATATGAGGCAGCACCATGATAATTAGTGCCAGCCGCAGGACAGATATACCTGCGTTTTACTTCGATTGGTTTTGCCAGCGGCTTAAGGAAGGCTACGCGGATGTGGTGAATCCGTTTAATCGCAGGCAGGTTAGCCGCATATCACTGAGGCCTGACTATGTGGACTGTATAGTGTTTTGGACCAAAGACCCGGCGCCTATGCTGGAGCACCTGGAGGAATTGGAGCCTTATCACTATTATGTGCAAGTAACCATTACCCCTTATGGCAGGGAGGTGGAGACAAATCTGCGCCCTCAGAAGGAAATTTTAAGGACTGTACAGAAATTATCTGAAAGGCTGGGCAGGGAGAGGGTTGTATGGCGTTATGACCCTATTCTGCTTAATGACAGCTATGTGATTGCCAGTCATTTAGAGTGGTTTGAAAAGGTTCTGGCTGTGTTATCCCCGTGTGTAGAAAGGTGCGTAATCAGTTTTATAGATATGTACGCCAAGATGAAAAAGAACACGGTGGGTCTAAATCTGCGAGAACTGACAGAAGCAGAGATGTATGAACTAGCTGCAGGCATGGCAAAGAGAGCCAAAGGAAGCGGCGTAACGTTGCAGACATGTTCGGAGAATATAGATTTGGAACAGTATGGCATCATTCATGGTGCTTGCATAGATGGTAAATTGATTGAGAGGATTACAGGCAAGCATATCAAGCCAGCAAAGGCCAAAAGCCAACGCAAGCTTTGCAACTGTGTGGAGAGCTTCGATATTGGTCAGTATGACACCTGTATCCATGGCTGCCGGTACTGTTATGCTAATGATAGCTACAGGAGGGCACAGCAGGGATTTGAGGCACACGACAAAATGTCTTCTGTGTTGACGGGTACTTTGCAAGGAGATGAAAAAATTACTTTGTATGAGAGGCATTTATGACAGATGTGTTAAGTGACAATTATTGCGTTGGTGTTCAGGTTACGGAAGCCTGTTGACATTCTGGAACGCTTAATTGTCCTAATAGAGGAATTAAAAATGGCAGAATCGAATAATAAAAAGTAGCGGTTCTACTACTTTTAAGATACTGCAAAATGCATATGTGGGGAGGTGCCTAAATTGTATCTGGGAGAAAAAACGAAGCGCAGATATATGCTGAACTGTGTCCTCTGTGGCAACGCGCCTTGTGACAAGGCCTGCCCCAAGGACCTGGAGCCTTCCCGGCAGCTTAGGAGCATTTGGTTTGCTAATGAGGCCTATGCGGCAGCCCGCCTGCCCAGGGAAAATGCTTGTGCTGACTGCCAGGCTCCCTGTGAATCGGCTTGCGTGAAGCGCGGGGAAGTGCCTATCAGAAAAATGATGGACGTTTTGGCAGAGGAAGTGAAGCCGAAACTTGATATTGAGGTGCCAGGGCATGAAAAGGCCCTGCAGACGGAACTTTGCGGCATTCCTTTGGAAAATCCCTTCCTGCTGTCTTCCTCGGTGGTGGCCAGCACCTATGATATGTGCGCCCGGGCTTTTGAGGCCGGTTGGGCAGGGGCGGCCTTCAAGACCATCTGTGCCTTTGATATACATGAGGCCTCCCCAAGATTTTCGGCTATCCATAGTGCTGACGGCAGCATTATGGGCTTCAAGAACATAGAGCAGCTTTCTGACCACAGCTTGCCGGAAAATATGGAGATATTTCGCCAGCTAAAAAGGGATTATCCTTCCAAATTTATTCTGGCTTCCATTATGGGCAGGGATGATAAGGAATGGGAAGACCTGGCCCGGCTCTGCCAGGAAAATGGTGCGGATGCATTGGAACTAAATTTCTCCTGTCCTAATATGATGGAGGAGGGGCTGGGTTCGGATATCGGACAGGTGCCGGCCTTGGTGGAGCGCTTTACGGCCGCTGCCAGGCGTGGGGCCAGCATTCCCATTCTGGCCAAGCTGACGCCCAATGTGGCTTCCATGGGGCCAGCCGCTGAAGCGGCCCGCAATGGTGGTGCCGACGGTCTGGCGGCCATCAATACCATCAAGAGCCTGATGTCTGTAAATCTCCACACGTATGTCACAAGTCCCGCCGTAAGGGGAAAATCTGCTGTGGGAGGCTATAGTGGCAATGCCGTAAAGCCCATTGCCCTGCGCTTTATAGCAGAACTGGGGCAGAACCCCAAGCTCGCTGGCATGCACATCAGCGGGATGGGAGGTGTAGAAACCTGGCGGGATGCTCTGGAATTCATGATGCTGGGGGCTGGCTCCATACAGGTGACCACAGCGGTCATGCAGTATGGCTACCGCATTATTGAGGATTTGAAGGCAGGGCTTAATTACTACCTGCAGGAGAAGGGCTTCAGTTGTGTAGGAGATGTGGTGGGGCTGGGGCTGGATTCTGTCAGTGACACCACAGATGTTCTGGAGCGGGACAGCATTGTCTATCCTAAGTTCAACCGGCAGACCTGTATAGGCTGCGGCCGGTGTGAGATTTCCTGCATGGATGGAGGCCATCAGGCCATCCGCCTGGATGAAC
>CAJOIN010000219.1 GCA_905234515.1 uncultured Selenomonas sp. | reverse complement strand
TAAAGTTTTGATAATGAGAATTTCAACTCAAAGCCGAATTCAGCCGCTTGTCTAGCCGCACGCAAAGCGCGCACTGGATCATCACAGAAATGGTTAGATACAGCCCTTATTTGCCCTGCCTCCAAATCTGCCTTGCCGCCATAGGGATCTATCAGGATTCTGTCAGGCAATTTCATAGCCAAACTGTTCATAGTGCTATCCCGTCGAAACAGGTCCTCTTCCACCGTAACATCCGGTCCGTAAACCACCTCAAAGCCACGATACCCCTGCCCTTTCTTTTTCTCATGACGGGCAAAAGCAACTTCACAATCCTCCCCATCTATATCAAGGAGATAAACAGGAAAGGATTTGCCAACCTTGAGTGCTTCGGGAAAAAGGCGGCAGAAATCATCCTCAATACATCCACAAATTAGGTAATCCCTGTCCTTGGCCGCCGCTCCTCTAAGATAATCCCGCACCCAGCCTCCCACCAGATAGGCTTCGGCTCCTATCTTCTCCAGGGCAGCTGTAAATTCCGCTTCTGTCATCGCGAATACTCCTCAATATCATGAAAGAAAAAAGCCCTGCTGCCGCAGAGCCATATTTCTTAATCTCATCAATGGTTCAGTATATGCGCCCCTCTGGTATCAAGAGACATAATCCTGGCTTCAGACTGAACTCCAGACTTTTTGAAGGCTTCACACATGGCCTCTCCCACCCGTTCAGCCGCACACAGCCGTTCGGGCACATAGGCAATGAGGCAGGGACCAGCCCCGCTTAAATTTGCCCCCACAGCCCCTGCCTCCTTGGCTGCCTGAAACACCTCATACATGCCCGGAATCAGCTTTGCCCGATAAGGCTGGTGAAGCGCATCATCAAAGGCGGTTCTAAGGAATCTTTCATTGCCCCGCACCAAAGCAGCTGTCAGCATAGCCGCGCGGCCAATATTGAAAACAGCCTCCTGTCTGGTAATCTTGTCCGGCAGCACTTCCCTGGCTTTCCGGGTAGAAAGGGGAAAATCAGGCACAGCCACCACCAGTTCCAACCGAAGCTTGGGCATCAGGGAGAAACATTCCACCTTGCCATCAGTTACAGTGCTAATGGTAAAGCCGCCATATATAGCAGGAGCCACATTGTCTGGATGTCCCTCTATTTCGTTGGCTATCTGCAGAAGCTCATGACGGTTATAACGATTGCCAATGAGCACATTGGCCGCCTTAAGTCCTGCCACAATAGCCGTAGCGCTGCTGCCCAACCCTCTCGAAAGGGGAACACGATTCATCATGGAGATGCGCGCTCCATGGAATTCATTAACTCCTGCTTTATCCAGCAACAGCTTGACAGCCTGCCAGCAGATGTTGCGCTCATCGCAGGGAATGAGCCCGGCCCCTTCCCCAAGCATTTCAATCTGCAAGCCCGGCTCCGTAAGCAGGGTCAGTTCCAAATCATTGTATATATTACAAGCTAAACCTAGGGAATCAAAGCCTGGTCCGCAATTCGCACTTGTACCGGGCACTCTGACCCGTATCGTGCGCTCTCCCATGGCATTACCCCCGATCGTTCTCTACTCTTAGCTCTTAAACACTGTCAATGCCTCCTGCAGACAGGAATGTTCCACAGGATGAGTTACTGCCACAATTTCTGCATGATCCTTCACATTGAGGGGAGTCTGGATAACAGACTTCAGGCTCACCTTAGCATTGCCAAAGGCAGTGGCAATAGACCCCAGTACGCCGGGCTTATCATCTACCAACAGCCGCACATAATAGGAAGACACTGTTTTCTCCAAAGGACAGAAAGACTTCTGCTCATAACAGGTGCAACCAGAACCACGCACCAGACCAGACTGGATATTGCGTGCTGCCTCAATGATATCAGCAGTCACAGCAGAAGCTGTGGGCAAAGAGCCTGCCCCTTGTCCATAGAACATGGCCTCGCCTATGGCATTGCCCTTCACAAAGATAGCATTAAAGACCCCGTTCACTGAAGCCAAAGGATGTGACTTAGGCAGAAATACAGGATGCACACGTACATCTACACCGTTCTCCACCGATTCCTTGCCAACTGCCAACAACTTGATAACATAGCCTAAATCACGGGCATACTCTATATCCTCAGGCGTAATCTTGGTAATACCCTCTACAGAAACATTATCCAGCTGCACACGGGTATTAAAAGCCAGCGAAGCAAGGATAGCTGCTTTACGAGCTGCATCCAAGCCATCCACGTCAGCCGAGGGATTAGCCTCAGCATAACCTTTCTCCTGGGCTTCCTTCAGCACTTCTTCATAACTGCAGCCATCCTCACTCATTTTGGTAAGCATGTAATTGGTTGTGCCATTGACAATACCCATAACTTCAGAAATACGATTAGCTGTAAGGCTATGTTTAAGAGGAGATATAATAGGGATGCCGCCGCCTACACTGGCCTCAAAGAGGAAACTTACATTGCTTTTCTCGGCCGCTTCAAACATATCACGGCCAAACTGGGCCACCACATCCTTATTGGCAGTTACCACATGCTTGCCCGCCTCCAGGGCACGTAACATATACTCACGAGAAGGATGAAGACCTCCCATGAGCTCCACTACAATCTTTATTTCAGGGTCCCCAAGGATTTCCTCCACTTCATCAATGAGTTCAGCACCCTTAGGCATATCCGGCCGCGGTTTGCTCTTATCGCGAACCAGGACTTTCTTCAAGCTGATTGGAATTCCTGTACGCTGCGCAATCTCGTGGGCATTCATATTCAACACCTTGATAACGCCCGAGCCCACCGTACCTGCCCCCAAAAGGCCAATCTTTATGTCCTGTCCCATTGCTCGCACCTGCTTTCCTTAGGCTTGCCCCAAAACTTCCAGACGCTTGACCCCATCTACCATGCGAAGCTTGTCCAGCAAAGCCTCCAAATCAACTGACAGATTCATGGTTTCAATGGAGATAGTAGCATTAGCTACTCCCTGCAGAGGTATGCCCTGATTGATGGTCAACACACTGCCAGAGTCTGACGAGATAGTATTGAGGACGCTGGAAAGCACCCCCTTCTTGTGCTCAAGAAGGAACGTCAGGGTAACAATTTTATTCTTGCTAGCCTCGTAAAAGGGGAATACATAGTCTTTATACTTATAATACGCAGAACGGCTGAGTTCCATCTTCTCAACAGCTTCATTAATAGTACGTGCATCGCCCCTCTTCAGCATTTCCTTTACACGTATGGTTTTCTTGATGGCCTCTGGCAAGATTTCTTCCTTCACCAGAAAAAAACCATTTTCTTCCTTTGACATCACAGCACCTCCGAATGTTTATAGTAAATAATATCATTGTCCTTTCATAAGAGATAGTATATCACAAGGCATACAATCTTGCCAATAGTATTTAACTAAATATAACAAAAAGCCCAAGGAAATACATATTCCTTGGGCAATTGTCGTTATTTCAGCTCTAATGCAATTTTTAGCGATGACCCGCTTTGATTTTGGACTCAGTGCCATTCAGCAAGCGTACGATATTGGCTTTGTGACGTACTACAATAAGTAAGGCTGCCGCCACACCAAAGACCAGATATTCCACAGGTGCCTTAAGACAGAAGGCAAGCACTGGCACACATACTGCTGCCACCATACTGCCAAGGGACACGTAGCCAGTAAGCTTCACCAACACCAGCCAGACAAGAAATACTATTACCGTAACCTGGGGCATCAGCATAGAGAGCACGCCAAGCCCCGTGGCAACCCCCTTGCCTCCCTTGAAGCCCATAAAGAGGGAACAGGAATGACCAACAATGGCAAAGATAGCTGCCAACACCATGGAAAGAGGTGTACCCACCATCAATGAGGCAGCGTAAACACTCAAGGCCCCTTTCAAAAAATCCAGCAGGAAAATCAGGATGCCAGGGCCTTTACCCAGGGTACGCCAAGCATTAGTAGCACCTATATTGTGGCTGCCATGCTCCCGCAGGTCTGTATGCCACAGGGCCCTGCCCAGCCACAGCCCGTTGGGAATAGAGCCCAGCACATAGGCTATAAGACAAGCCAGCACTATCATCATCTTATTCTTCCTCCTCCCGGGAACGAACAATAAGTTTCAGGGGAGTTCCCTCAAAGCCGAAGCTCTCTCTCAGCCTGTTTTCAATGAAACGCAGATAGGAGAAATGCATGAGCTCCGGATCATTTACAAAGATAATAAAGGTTGGAGGCTGAATATCCACCTGGGTCATGTACATAATCTTCAGGCGGCGTCCCTTGTGCATGGGGGGCGGGTTGATGGACACAGCATCCCGAATCAACTCGTTAAGGACACTGGTCTTGATGCGCATGGACTGCTGCTCAGCCACATACTTAACCAGTTCCGTCACCCGGCCCACCCTCTGGCCCGTAAGGGCAGAAGCATAGAGCACCGGCGCATACTGCAGGAAGCCTAGCTGCTCGCGCAGGTCCTCCACCAGGCCGTACTCGTGCATGAGCGTGAGCGCCTGGTAGTACAGTGGGCGGGCGTGGCAGGCGTCGTAGAGGGCGATCGCGAAGGAGCGAAGTGCCTCTCCATAGAGCGGCTCTTCAAAGAAGAGATAATCCTTCTTACCGGATGGCTGGTAATCCTCTAAGCGAGGAAGAACACTTCCTTGTACTCCCAGCTTATTCATCTCATCTACGAACAATCCGATCATGCCATCATCCTCATGAAGAACAATCGCATACTTATTTTCTGCATCTTCTACCACAAGCTCATAGTCCGGATCCACAATCTTCTGCGGAATTGTAAAGTAGAAGTCAGAACCCTTCCCATATTCA
>CAJOIN010000218.1 GCA_905234515.1 uncultured Selenomonas sp. | reverse complement strand
CGCGTAAACATGCCACCGGCATGTTTACCTTTTGGTTCGTTTTCTTTGCACCAAAGAAAATGAACAGACGAAAAGAAAAGGAGAGTTGCTAATGTATACTCTAAAAACCAATACCTTTAAGGGCAAACGCCCCCAGCTTGACGAAGAATGCTTCGTGGCCCCGCAGGTTTTTCTCTCAGGGGATGTGCGGGTGGGGAAATATTCCTCCCTGTGGCCTGGAGTGGTAGCCCGGGGTGATGTCTGCTACATCCAAATCGGCGAGTGCAGCAATGTCCAGGACCTCACCTGCCTCCACGTAGCAGATGACAAGCCCTGCATCATCGGTGACTATGTTACCGTGGGCCATGGGGCCAATATCCATGGCTGCGTCATCGAGGACCACGTGCTCATAGGCATGAGCGCCACGGTGCTCACCGGAGCCCATATCGGCCGCGGCTCTATCATTGCTGCCGGCGCCGTGGTGAAGGAAAATGACGTGATTCCCCCCAACTCCCTGGTGGTGGGTGTGCCCGGCAAGGTGGTCCGCACCCAGGACCGCCTTGAGACCATCCACGCCCAGGCCATCAAGTACAAATGCGAATGGGCCATCGAATACGGCGTCTACCCGGAAATCGGCGGGGAAAAGTACCACGGGGAACAGATTATCTAACTTCATACCCACATAAAAACAAGCACCCGGCTCTCATGCAGCCGGGTGCTTTTCAGGTGGAAAAGCCTGCATCTTTGCTTTTATTTTAGGTTATTTCGTCTGTCAGTCAAGCTCCTGGCGCTCAGACTCATAGACATAGGCATCCTTGATGCCATTGGCGAAGGACTCGCCGGAAACTACGGCCTTCTTGTCAATCATCTGCTGCATGACAGCACGAACCGCATCCTGGGTCAGGCCGCTCTTGGGTTCCTGGAGGGTGTAGGTTACATTGGCCCCTGCTTCCAGGGTAAAGACCATTTTCAGTGACTTCATGGTAGATCTCTCCTTTTCTGTTGCTTTGATGAACTAGTGCGACTAAGCTGCGACATTTGTTGAATAAGGTAGTGTGTGTGGAAGGGTGTACCCTCTTGTGGGCCTGTCGGCCCTCGTTTAGCCGGCAATCAGGCTGGCGCTGTCAGTGCGGGCCACAGAGTCCACCGTACGGGACTGAAGGTTCCCCAGGGCGGTGCCGATGGTGTAAGCATCATCAT
This sequence comes from uncultured Selenomonas sp., assembly GCA_905234515.1. Lineage (GTDB taxonomy): Bacteria > Bacillota > Negativicutes > Selenomonadales > Selenomonadaceae > Selenomonas_B. The sequence continues at coordinate 2,051 of CAJOIN010000218.1, read as the reverse complement.
CGGAAAGCTCCGGATTGATGTGCTGAAAAGTGCGCTGGGCCAAACGGACCTTGCCATCCGCCCCCAGGCCATTCTCCACCTTCAGGATAATCTTGCTGCTTGCTGCGTTTTTTACTGCCATGATGCATTCTCCTTTCGCGTCTCAGGCTTTTCCTGCCTTACACTTATATAAATAGAACCGGCGGAAGAAAAGTTGCGGCATCGCTTAAAATTTTTCTCTCTTTTTTAGATTTCGGCTGTTCATTTTCTTTGGTACAAAGAAAACGAACCAAAAGAAATAGCGGCACTTGATTGCTTCCATGCAATCGAGTGCCGCGGCGCCCATCCATGGGCGCTGCCCTGATGGGAATTTTATTTCTTTATGTATATTGCCAATACAGAGATATCCGCAGGGCTTACGCCGCTGATGCGGGAGGCCTGGCCCAGGGACAAGGGGCGGATTTTTGCCAGCTTTTCCCGGGCCTCGGAGCGGAGGCTTTCGAGGTTTTCGTAAACGATATCCTCGGGAATCAGCTGGTTTTCCAGCTTCTCCATGTGGTCCACCTGCTCCTGCTGCTTCTTGATGTAGCCCTCGTAGCGGATGGAAATCTCTACCTGCTGGTACTCCTCTTTCTTGAGTTCCGGCAGTTCCGGCAGGAGGCTGCACATATCCGCATAACTGACCTCAGGACGGCGCATGTATTCATGGGCCGTGAGGGTGGCGTTGATTTCCGGCAGGCTGAGCTCACTTAGCTTAGTGTTAGTCTCCACACTGGGAGTGAGGATGGCCTTGTCCAGGATGGCCAGGGCTGCCTCGATATGCTGGTATTTCTCCTGATACCGCTGCCAGCGCTCCTCCGTCACCAGGCCAATCTCATGTCCCTTGGGAGTCAGGCGGCGGTCGGCGTTGTCCTGCCTGAGCAGCAGGCGGTACTCAGCCCGGCTGGTCATCATGCGGTAAGGCTCCGTGGTGCCCTTGGTCACCAAATCGTCAATAAGCACGCCGATATAGGCCTCGGAGCGCTTCAGCACCAAAGGCTTCTCCCCCTTCACCTGCAGGGCGGCGTTGATGCCTGCTATAAGTCCCTGGGCAGCGGCCTCCTCATAGCCGGAGGTGCCGTTGGACTGGCCGGCGGAGAAAAAGCCCTTGATGGGCTTTGTCTCCAGGGTGGGCTTCAGCTGCAGGGGATCCAGGCAGTCGTACTCGATGGCATAGCCTGCCCGCATGACCTTGGCATGCTCAAGACCAGGGATAGTCTTCAGGAAAGCCAGCTGCACATCCATGGGCATGGAGGTGCTCATGCCCTGGACATAGTATTCCTGGGTATGGCGTCCCTCGGGCTCCAAAAAGAGCTGGTGCCTGTCCTTGTCCGGGAACCGCAGGAGCTTTGTCTCGATGGCAGGGCAGTAGCGCGGCCCCACCCCCTCGATAATGCCGTTTGCCATGGGGGCGCGGTGCATATTGTCCCGCAGGATTTTATGGGTTTCCTCATTTGTATAGGTGAGATAGCAGGGCAGCTGCTCCCTGGTCTCTATATCCGACATAAAGGAGAAATTCCTGGCCTCCTCATCCCCCGGCTGCAGCTGCATCTTGTCAAAGTCCAGGGTGCGCCCGTCCACTCTGGCAGGCGTTCCCGTCTTGAAGCGCATGAGGGACAGGCCCGCCTCCTTGAGGGAGGCGGACAGCTCCATGGCCGCCCGCTGTCCCGAGGGGCCGCCGTCATAGGTGTGCTCCCCTACGATGATTCGTCCCCTTAGGTAGGTGCCTGAGGCCAGCACGATGGCTTTTGCCTCATAGACCTCCCCGGTCTCCGAGCGCACCGCCACCGCCCGGCGGCGCTTCGTGCCATCGTCCTTTCGCTCCTCCTCGGTGATGAGCTCCGTAATGAGGAGCTGCTTCACCTCCAGATTTTCCGTGTTCTCGCAGGTTTCCTTCATGTGGAACTGATAGTATTTCTTGTCCGCCTGGGCCCTGAGGGCATGGACAGCCGGCCCTTTGCCTGTGTTCAGCATGCGCAGCTGGATGGCGGTGATGTCGGCATTAATGCCCATTTCTCCCCCCAGGGCATCCA
>CAJOIN010000217.1 GCA_905234515.1 uncultured Selenomonas sp. | reverse complement strand
ATTCAGGAGCAAGCGAAACAGGCAAATTATCGCCGTGGCGGTAATGGTTACAGTCATAATTGCTGAACTGGTCGCTTGTCTCTGCATGAAAAGCGTAAAACCGGCAGAAAGTCTTGTGGTAGATTATGAGGCTGCAAAGGAAAGTATGGCGGAGCTGGAGACAGAACTGAGGGTAACGGAGAGCGCAAAACGGGAAAATGCAGAGGCGTTCAAGGCTTTGGGGGTGCTAATGACCGGCAGACCGGCAGAAGTCGGCTTTGAAACTTTGGCTGTCCATGCCGGAGGCGAAGATAACAGTTGGGCAAGCGTGGCTGTACGAGCAAAGAATGGGGACGCACTACAAAAATACATGAGCAACCTTACAGCAAGCGAAAGTTTTGGCGGTGTTACGATTGAAAGTTCACAAGATAACCAAGACAGCAGCATAAGTGCAGTTATCAGCGTTCAGAAGGGGGAGGAAAGGTAAATTGGCAGCAGTTTTAGGCAAGATTCGAGGCCTTACGGCAGTCATTGGTGTTTTGAGCATCGTCCTTGTGGCCATGACAGCCTACACGGTGCATGTGTTTCATGGCCAGCAGGAAAAGCAAGGCCAGATTGCCGTTATGACCCAGACCATAAAGGATTGGCAGGAAAAGGCTGACAGGCTCAATGGTGAAAAATTCAGGCCAGTGACCGAAGAACAGGCCAAGGAAGTAAAGAGCCATATTCTCTTTGCCGCGCAAGGGAATCAGCTGAATCTTTTGGGGGCAGTAGAGCATGCTGAAGAAAATGGACGGCTCTGTGAGCTGAATGTCAGTGGTGATTGGGGCAATATGATGAATTTCCTCAAAAACTTCGGTTCCAGCGATGCCTTGGTGGGCATCAGGGGACTGGCCATGAATATGGAACAGGGAAAAATTCAGGCTCATGTAGTCTATGAGATTTATACGAAGTGAGGGAAAAAGGATGCTTAGGCTGATGAATAGGAAAAAGTGCTTTGGCGTAGGCGGAATGCTGATATTAGGCACGTTATCACTGATGTGTTTGTCTGGGAGCACAAAAAATGGTGCAGAGGAAAATTTACTTGTCCAAATTGAACAAAATGAATCTGAACCCCAGAATATTCAACTTGTTCAATTTGGACAAGTTGAAACACCAAATGTAGATATGAGCGTCAATCCCTTTGTGGAAACGGCTGCGGAGACTGGCGCAAAGAACAGTACAGCAGGAAAGAACGGTGGCAATTACCGTAATCTGCCAGCCATTCCGGCAGTTTATCCAACTTCCCAGCCGCGCCCAGTGCTGCCGCTTCCCAGTATTCCAAGGCCTGCGCCGCAACAGCAAGCGGTAGCTGTAAGCGCTTCGGCTCCAGTAAGTGCCGGAGAGGCAGCACCAAAGGAAAATAAAGAGGCGCAAATAGCGTTCCTTGGCGGTGGGGATATTATGTTTGCCCATGGCATGGATAACGGCAACTGAGGGGAGGTCGTGATTTGCAAGAGGATACAACGGATAATCTGGCCTTTTGGTTTGGTATGTTGCTTGGGCTGGCTATCTGCATAACCGGCGTAGTCTTAGGGTACAGGGAACTGGAACTAAGCCAACGTGACCGGCTTATCCGGGAATGTGACGAGCTGGATGAGGCCCTGGCCATCTATGCCAGCTATCACCGGGAGGCAGAAAAGAAGGTCTATCCCAAGGAACTATCTGACCTTGGTGCTGTCTATGACGAGGAAGCAGGGCTTATCTGGGACAAAAACGTGGACTTTTCCAAGTTTGAGTATGAGGTAGTGCTGGATGAGGCTTCTGGCAATTATGTTTATCGGCTGGGCGCACACCTTCCCGGCGGTTATTACTACAAAAGCAAGAAAAGCCATGATTAGGCTGAAAATATTGGAGGCAAGAATGTATGTCGATTCAGAAGATGTTTAAGAGGCCGGAAAAATATAGCCAGTCCGGCGTAAAAAATCCGGCTACGCCAGCAGAGAAAGCTGCTGCTGTATGGGATAGACGAGTAGGAAGTGCGGTGACACAGGCCTACAACTGGCGCAGGGCCACAATCCTGATGGGCGTTGCCTGTTTGGTACTCGCTGGCGGTCTTGTGGTGCAGTCTTTGAAAACACAGGTCATTCCCTATGTTGTGACGGTAGACAAGAACACCGGGGAAGTGGAAAAGGCCGGGGCATTTACGGGAGCAGATTATACGCCCGGCGAGGCTGAAAAGAAGTATTTTATCACCAAGTTTATCCTGAACGCTCGTTCTGTGGTGCTTGACCCGGTAGCCCAGACGGGTTCCCAGCGTGAAGCGGTGGCCTATCTTACCACCAATGCTGCCAACAAATATGAAATGGTTAAGCAGAATGAGAAGTTCGATGATAAATTCGGCAACTGCACAGTAACCCCCCATATCGTTTCCATCCAGAAGGTTCCGGATTCGGAAACTTCCTATCAGGTGCGCTGGACGGAGGAAGAATACGGCATTCGTTCCGGGGATAAGAAGACCCGGAACATGAGCGGTGTATTCTCTTATACCATGCTGCCGGTGGAGGGAGAGGCCTTGCAGGTAAACCCCTTGGGGCTGTTCATTACAGGCTTTGACTTCTCCAACGATGCCAGCCAAGTCAACAGCAGTAACGTCAATACCAAGAAGAGCTGATTTCAACCAAGATGGTCACATGAATTTGCGGAGGAATGAACATGAAAAATAACAAGCTGAAGAAGATTATCTGCGCTGTGCTCTTGTGCAGCACCTTTGCCATGCCTTATATGGACAGCGTGGAGGCTGCCAAGGCTCCAGATGTTAAGGCAGAAGCACAGCAGACGGAAAAGAGCCAGCAGGAAATGCAGGCCAAGCTCACAGCATTAGAGGGAAAATTAAAAGCTGTGGAGGCCGACAAAACGGGTGAAACGAATACTGCTGCCATCAAGGAGATTACCGAGGAACTGAAAGAACTCCACAAGCAAATGGAAAGCTCTGCGGTAGCCCAAAGCCGTATCATGGAGGCCTTGGACGATGTGCAGTACAAGAATCAGGAAATGGAAAAATTCATGGCAGACCCATCAGATGGCTACTATGGTACGGCGGCAACGGAGAAATACTTGGTTTATCCGGGAGGTAATGGCAGTACACCCAGCTACACGCAAGATGCCATCAATGCGCAGGGCAATTCCACGATGATTTTTGCCTATGCGCCTAATCAGCTCTACAAAATCTATTGCCGCCGGGGGTATTTGACGGATTTGGCTTTTCATAAGGG
>CAJOIN010000216.1 GCA_905234515.1 uncultured Selenomonas sp. | reverse complement strand
AGATTTTAGGAGAGGGGGCCCATCTATGGAGGCTGGGCGTGTAAGAGAGCTTCATCCCTGCTTTGGGGCGAAAAAGAACAGGGGGCGCATCCATTTGCCTGTGTGCCCCGGGTGCAATCTGGAATGCCGCTTTTGCGACAGGAAAATCAATGAGGAGGAGCAGAGGCCGGGGGTCACGGCCCGGGTCATTACCCCGGAAGAGGCCGTGGGCTATGTGGAGAAGGCCCTGCAGTTCTGCCCGGAAATAAGTGTCATCGGCATCGCCGGCCCCGGGGACACCCTGGCTACGGACAATGCCCTGAATACCTTCCGGCTTTTGGGGCAGAAGTTTCCCCGGCTCCTGAAATGCATGAGCACCAATGGCCTGCTCTTAAAGGACAGGGCTGAGGAGGTCATTGAGGTGGGCATTGACACCCTGACTGTCACGGTGAATGCCGTGGACCCTGCCCTTGAGGCGAAGATGATTAGCGGCCTGGTTTACCATGGGCGTCGCTATGAAGGCGAGGAAGCCGGCCGCCTTATCATCGGGAACCAGCTGGCAGGCATCCGCAAGGTGGCTGCCGCCGGGGTGACGGTGAAGGTCAATACGGTGCTGGTCAACGAAATCAACAGATTCCATATCGGCGAGATTGCCAAGGCCGTGAAGGAGGCTGGCGCCTCCATCTACAACATCATTCCCCTCATTCCCCAGCATGACCTGAGGGATTGCGAGGAACCCAGTTGCATAGACCTGGCCATCGCCCGGAAGGAAGCTGAGAAATATATAGACGTGTTCCGCCACTGCCAGCGCTGCCGCGCTGATGCAGTGGGGGTGCCGGGTAAGAATAATTTCAGCAAGGAGGTTTACGGGGGGCTGCCCCGGGTAAAGGATACTTTTTCACACGGTTAAGTTTCGGCGGTTCATTTTCTTTGGTGCAAAGAAAACGAACCAAAAGAAACAGCAGCACTTGATTGCGTCCATGCAATCGAGTGCTGCGTCGGCCATCCATGGCCGATTTTCAGCGAGATACATACTGTTCTTAGGGTGTAAAAAGGAGAGATTTCGATGGCTAAGGAGTTACGACAGATTGCAATATATGGAAAGGGCGGCATTGGCAAATCCACTACTACCCAGAATTTGACGGCGGGGCTTACCGAGCTGGGCAAGAACGTCATGGTGGTGGGCTGCGACCCCAAGGCTGATTCCACCCGCCTGCTCTTGGGCGGTCTTGCCCAGAAGACGGTGCTGGACACCCTGCGTGATGAAGGGGACGAGGTGGAGCTGGACAGCATCTTGAAGACCGGCTTTGGGGGAACCCGTTGCGTGGAGTCCGGCGGACCAGAGCCGGGGGTGGGTTGCGCAGGGCGCGGCATCATCACTTCCATTGGCCTTTTGGAACGCCTGGGGGCTTATACGGACGACCTTGATTATGTCTTCTATGACGTCCTGGGTGACGTGGTCTGCGGCGGCTTTGCCATGCCTATCCGCGAGGGCAAGGCCAAGGAAATCTACATCGTGGCCAGTGGTGAGATGATGTCTCTTTACGCTGCCAACAACATTTCCAAGGGCATTGCCCGCTATGCAGCCAAGGGCGGGGTGCGTCTCGGCGGCATTATATGCAACAGCCGCAATGTGGACCGTGAGATTGAGCTTCTGCGGGCCTTTGCAGAGGAACTGGGCACCCAGCTCATTCACTTCGTGCCCCGTGACAATGTGGTGCAGCACGCGGAAATCCACAAGGAAACCGTCATCCAGTACAAGCCTCAGGCCAAGCAGGCAGATGAATACCGCCAGCTGGCCAGGAAAATCGAGGAGAACGAGATGTTTGTCATTCCCAAGCCCATGACCCAGGACAGGCTGGAGGAAATCCTGCTGGAGTACGGTCTCATGGACAACGTGGAAGACGACTATCGCATCTAAGGAACTGTTATGAAATAAATCAGTTCCTAACGGAGGGGAGAGCTTATGGCTAAAAAGATAAACTTGGATATTGCCTCCGTGGAGCAGCGTGAGCAGCGCCTGGGCACCATTATCGCCTGGGACGGCACCACGGAGGATTTGCATAAGGCTTCAAATTATGAAGTGAGGGGTCAGCGGGACAGGGGGACGGGCTGCGCGGGGAACTGCCGCCTGTGCGAACTGCAGGGGCCTTTCACTCAGGGGTCGGTGTGCAGCGAGCAGATGGCGGAATGCCAGGCGGGCAATGTGCGGGACGCGGTGCTCATCCAGCACGCTCCCATCGGCTGCGGTGGCGGCCAGGTGCCCTACAACAACATCTATCGCAACGGACTGGCCATGCGTGGCTTTGAGGTAGAGAATATCCGCATCATCAATACCAATCTGTTGGAAAGCGACATGGTCTTCGGGGCGGCTGACAAGCTGCGGCAGTCCATTGATGACGCCTGGGAGCGCTACAAGCCTCAGGCTATCTTCGTGGCTTCCTCCTGCGCCACGGGCATCATCGGTGAGGATATCGAGAGCATTACAGACGAGAAGGAGGCGGAGCTGGGCATTCCCGTAATCCCCCTGGCCTGCGAGGGCTTCCGCTCCAAGCATTGGAGCACGGGCTTTGATGCCACCCAGCACGGCATCCTGCGACAGATTGTGCGCAGGAATCCCCAGAAGAAGCAGGAGGATCTGGTGAATGTCATCAACCTCTGGGGTTCCGATGTCTTCACCCCTTTGTTGGCCAATCTGAACCTCAGGGTCAACTATGTGGTGGACCTGGCTTCCGTGGAGGATTTGGCCCAGATGTCCGAGGCTGCTGCCACCGTGGGCTTTTGCTATACCCTGTCTTCCTATATGGCGGCAGCCCTGGAGCAGCACTTCGGCGTGCCAGAGGTGAAGGCCCCCATGCCCTACGGCTTTGCGGGCACTGATGCCTGGCTCCGTGAGCTGGCCAGGGTCACCCATCGGGAGCACTTGGTGGAAGATTTCATTGCCAGGGAACACGCCCGGGTGAAGCCCAAGATTGAGGAGCTCAAGAAAAAGCTCAAGGGAGTCAAGGGCTTTGTGGCCACCGGCTCTGCTTACGCTCACGGCTTGATTCAGGTTTTGCGTGAGTTAGAGGTGGAAGTGGAGGGCTCTCTGACCTTCCATCATGACCCGGTTTACGACAGCGGCGATGCCCGGGAAGATTCTCTGGGCCACCTCAATGAGCATTACGGCCAGGTGAAGAATTTCCACGTGTCCAATCGTCAGCAGTACCAGCTTTATGCCTTCCTGCAGGAGAATCAGCCAGACTTCCTGCTGATCCGCCACAACGGCCTGGCAC
>CAJOIN010000215.1 GCA_905234515.1 uncultured Selenomonas sp. | reverse complement strand
TTCATGCCGCGTGACGCTTTAAAGAGTATGGTATCACCTGATTGAATGATACTCTTGAGAGCCTCAGCGGCGTCTTCGTGATTATCAAAACTCAGCACTCTTTCAGCCTCAAGACCAGCACCTCTGGCGCCATCTGCAATGAACTTGGCAAGAGTACCGAGTGTGATGAGGAAGTCAAAGTCTGCATCAGCAACCTCACGACCAACCTCTCTGTGAGCTTCTTCAGAGATATGACCAAGCTCAAGCATATCACCAAGAACGGCAATCTTGCGACCCTTTGCCAAATCAGCAGTAGTCTTGATTGAAACCCTCATTGAGGCAGGTGCGGCATTGTAGGCGTCATTGATGATAGTCAAACTATCTCTGTTGATGACTTGGAACCGCATTGCGGTGGTCTCAAGCTCTTCAAAGCCTGCCTGAATATCCTCACAGCTCAAGCCTGATTCAAGAGCAGCGCAGATTGCGGCCAAAGCATTGAGGACATTGTGCCTGCCGAGAAGGTTTATCTTGAAGGTGTACTTAGCGATACCGCGCACCTTGAAGGTAGTTGTTGTAGAATTAGTCTCCATATCAAAGGCTTGCAAATCGGCCTCGTGATCAATGCCGAAAGTTAGCACCTTGACACCTTTAGCCGCCTTATCCTTCATCGCAAGGACATTTGGATCATCGGCGTTGAGGATAACAAGCCGGAGGCCGTGAAAGCTCTGGACAAGGCGGCAGAAAATACGGATATTGAAGTGGCAGCTCTGCCTACCCGCTATCCCCAGGGGGCGGAGAAAATGCTTATCTATGCCCTCACGGGCCGGGAGGTGCCCATGGGGGGCCTGCCCATGGATGCCGGAGCTGTGGTGCAGAATGTGGGCACCGTGGCGGCTGTGGCTGATGCTGTGGAGCATGGCATCCCTCTCATTGAGCGCATCACCACCGTTTCCGGTGATGCGGTGGCAGAGCCGAAAAATCTGCGGGTGCGCATTGGTACCAGCTATAAAGAGTGTATAGAGTATGCCGGTGGCTTCAAGGAGACTCCGGACAAGCTCCTGGCGGGCGGCCCCATGATGGGTATGGCCCAGCAGAGCCTGGCGGTGCCTGTGATGAAAGGCTCCTCTGGCATTTTGGCCCTGACCAGGAAAATCACGGAGCATGGCCCGGAGATGAACTGCATACGCTGCGGCAAGTGCGTGAAGGCCTGTCCCATGGGACTGGTGCCCAGTATGCTGAGCATCCTCTCCCAGCGGGGTGATTACAAGTCCTGCCGGGATGAGTACGGCCTTATGAACTGTGTGGAATGCGGCTGCTGTACCTATGTGTGCCCTGCCAAGCGCAATATTGTGCAGTATATCCGCCTGGCCAAGAACGAAGTCAGGGCTGAGGCAGCCCGGGCCAAAGCCAAGGCTGAGGCTAAGGAGAAAAAGGAGGCGGCCAAATGAGCGAAGCAGAAATCAAGGAAAAAACGGCACCCGCTGTGCCTAAGCCGCCAACAGAAAAGAAGGAAGACCTCAGGTTCACTATTTCCTCCTCACCCCATATCCGGGACGGGGAGACCATTCCCCATATCATGTGGCAGGTCAATGCCGCCCTTCTGCCGGCCGCTCTCTTTGCCGTCTATTGGTTCGGTATCCCCGCACTTATCAATATGCTGGTTGGCATCATTGCCGCTGTGGCGGCCGAGTATATCTGGCAGAGGGCCATGGGACAGCAGATTACGGCCTTTGATGGCAGTGCCTGCATCACGGGCCTGCTGCTGGCTATGTCCATGTCCCCTGTGCTGCCCCCCTATATGGTGGCCATAGGCTCCATCCTGGCCATCGTGGTGGCCAAGCAGTCCATGGGCGGCCTGGGCTTCAATATCTTCAACCCTGCCCATATCGGCAGGGCGGCCCTGATGGTTTCCTGGCCTGTGGCCATGACCACCTGGACCAGGATGCAGGACCATACTGCTGGGGCAGTTGACGCTCTGACAGGGGCTACCCCGCTGAACATTTTGAAGCTTCAGGGCTATGATGCTTTGGTGGCCACCTTCGGGAGCCAGGGGGAAATGTACAAGAGCCTGCTCCTGGGCACCCGCAACGGCAGCCTGGGAGAGACCAGCACCCTCCTCCTTATGCTGGGGGGTGTGTACCTTATCTACAAAGGCTATATCAACTGGGTGGTGCCCCTGGGCATGATTGCCACGGTAGGTGTCCTGACCTGGCTCTTCGGCCCCGCAGGCTTTGGCACCGGCGACCCGCTCTTTCATGTGATGGCCGGCGGTCTGATGCTGGGCGCTTTCTTTATGGCCACGGACATGGTGACCATTCCCATGACCATCACGGGCCAGATGATTTTCGCTGTGGGGGCAGGAGCCCTGACGGTGCTGATACGTTTGGCAGGAGGCTATCCGGAGGGCGTCTGCTACTCCCTGCTCTTGATGAATGCGGTGACTCCGCTGATTGACCGCTTTGTGAAGCCCCGGATTTTTGGGGCGCCGAAAGGGGGCGCAAAGTGATGGCAAATGAACATTCTGTTTTCAAGATTGCCTCAAATCTTGCCATGGCCTGCTTTGTGTCCGGCCTGGTCATCGGTGCTGTTTACTATGTGACGGCTCCTGTGGCGGCTCAGAAGGCGGAGGAAATGAAGCAGGAGTCCATGCGCTCCCTGGTGGCAGAGGCGGACAATTTCGCAGAAATCCCCGGGGAAGAGGGCTGCTTCGCCGCTCAGAAGGACGGCAGGACGGTGGCTTATATCGTTCCCTCCGAGTCCAAGGGCTACGGCGGCAAGATTAAGCTGCTGGTGGCAGTGGACTCTGACGGGAAGGTGCTGGATTTCAATATCCTGGAGCACAATGAGACTCCGGGCCTGGGAGACAACGCCCAGAAGCCAGCCTTCCGCAGCCAGTTTGCCGGGAAGGGGCCGGAGCTTTTGGAGGTCACCAAGGACCCGGGCAACAAGGATAACATTCAGGCCATGACGGGAGCTACCATTTCCTCCCGGGCTGTGACCAAAGGCGTGAAGGAAGCGGCAGAAAAGGCCGCAGCTTTGGCGAAGGGGGGCAGATGACATGGACAAGCTGAAAGAACTTTGGCCCATATACAGCAAGGGCATTTTGGCAGAAAACCCCATTTTCATCCTGGCCCTGTCCCTGTGCCCGGCCTTGGCGGTGACCACCACGGTCATCAACGGCCTGACCATGGGACTCACGGTAACCTTCGTCATCACCTCCAACAATGTGGTGGTGTCACTGGTGCGCAACTTTGTTAATCCCAAGGTGCGTGTGCCTGT
>CAJOIN010000214.1 GCA_905234515.1 uncultured Selenomonas sp. | reverse complement strand
TGGGGAAATCCGGCTGCGGCAAGTCCACCCTCATTCGTCTGCTCCTAGGCTTTGAAGCCCCCAAAAGCGGCGCGGTGTATTACGACGGGCAGGATCTAGCCGAACTTTCCCTCCCCTCGGTGCGCTCCCAACTTGGCGTGGTGCTGCAGAACGGGCAGCTCATGACGGGGGACATCTTCCACAACATCATCGGCACGAACGACCTCACGCTGGACGACGCTTGGACGGCGGCGGAGGCGGCGGGGGTTGCCGATGACATTCGCGAGATGCCCATGCAGATGAATACAATCGTCAGCGAAGGCAGCACAAACATCTCCGGCGGACAACGGCAACGCATACTTATCGCGAGGGCGCTCGCTATGAAACCTTCCATAATAATCTGCGACGAAGCGACAAGTGCCCTGGACAACCGCACCCAGGCCATTGTGACCAAGAGCCTGGACAAGCTCCATGCCACCCGCATCATCGTGGCTCACCGTCTGTCCACCATCCGTCATGCAGACAGGATTATCGTTTTGGACAAAGGCCGCATTGCCGAAACCGGCAGTTTCCAGGAGCTGGTGGAAAAAGGCGGGCTCTTTGCTTCCTTCGTGAAGCGGCAGGTGGCCTGAGAACAGGAAGGAACAGCTGCAATGACTGATTTTGCAAATATCTACAGCAAGTATTACAAGCGAATATATAACTACCTTTACGGCCAGTTCCTTCACCGCGAAATCGCCGAGGATGTGGCTGGCAGTGTGTTTCTGGCGGCCATGGAAAATCTTGAGTGTCACGGGCCGGCAGAGGGGAAGGAAGCTCCCTGGCTCTTTGCCATGGCCCGGAATATGGCGGTGAATTACCGTCTGAGGGCCCGATGCCGCCATGAGGTCAGCGTCTGGGAAGTGCCGGAGCGGCCCGGCAAGGACAGCGTACAGGAGGAAGGAACCCTGGAGAGCCCTTCCTCCCCCCGTACTTGCCGTATTCTCGAAAAACTGACGGCAGAGGAGCGGGAGCTTCTCTCCCTGCGCTACGGCCTCTGCCTGACCAATGAGGAAATCGGGCGGCTTCTGGGGACAAGCCCCAACGCCGTAAGTCACAAGTTCAGCCGTTTGCTGGCCAAATGCCGACGGATTGACGAGAAAAAATAAAAAAATTTTCAGGGAGTGGCATTTTTGAAGTGCCTATCTTGTCTATATAAGTAAGAGATGAATTATTTTCATCATCTATTAGTTGTATGTGCTTATTATAGAAAGGTGGTTTCAAAATGGCAAAGATGAACGAACTGATGGAAAAAATGCGGGACGAGGCTTTCGCAAAGAAGTTCGAGGGTTGCAAGAGCGCGGAGGATTTCGTTGAGGTTGCGAAAAAAGAAGGCTACGACATCACCGTCGATGAATTTATGAGCGACCTGGAACTCTCCGACGAAGACCTTGCAAAGGTTGCAGGTGGTGGTTTTGCTAAAATTATGTGGGAAGCGATAAAAGACCTCTGTGGTCTGTGACAAATCCTCTGTATAATCAAAGCGTGGCGAGGGGAGGGGAGGTCGTGGATGAGTATGAAGAGGAAATGGACAGGCTCTTTTGGGAAACTGACTTCGCCGCCGAAAATCACGACCTGAAGGAGCGTCTGTGGCAAAGGCTGCAGGAAAAGGCAGCCCAGCGTCAGCAGGAGCCTTTGAAAATCGTTGATGAGGACAGGGAACTTTCAGAGGAGGAGCTGACACGCCTGGCGGCGGCAGGAAGTATTTTCACCGTGAAAAAAACTTAGTTGCATGTACCCAGGGGAACATGTTAGGAGGGTATCCGAATATATGCTGAAATAATCCCGCTATAACCACATGGTAAAAATACCCGAATCGGTGTTCGGGTCACTGGGTGAACAGAGGGCCTTGCTTCACGAAAAACTTTGCGGTCATGGGTTCAGCCAGATTTTTTTGGAAATCCCCCTCGACGGGGAGGCTGGATTTGACCTGCACATCATCCATGATGCCGAAGATATTCGGCGTGGCACTGATGATGGTTGAATGCCGCACGGGGAGTATCGCAAAAAAACGAACAGTCCTGGGGAGAATTTTGGCGCGAGAAACAGGGAGAAAACAAATGAGACTCAGCAATTATGAGATGATTCTGCCTCTGATTGGTGCGGACGAAAAGGAAATCGATGACAGGGCACTTTTGGTGAATGGCCTTTACGGCGCATTTGACATCGTGCCGAAGCGTTGCGCGGATTTTCTTATAAAGGGAAAGTTTTCGCAGGTGGATTCTTCCCTATGGGAGCAGCTGGCAAGACGTGGTCATATCACAACCAAATCACTGGAGGAAGAAATTGCGGATCTGGAGCTTCTGGCACATATTGACCGGCGGATCATACAGAAGAGCCGCATTGACCTTATCATCATGCCGACCTATGATTGCAATTTCCGTTGCCCCTATTGTTTCGAGCGAAAGCGTTTGGCAAGGGGCGAAACGTGGCTTGCAAAGGTCATGAGCCATGAAATGATTCAGGCGATCTTTGCTGCTTTGGATGATTACCGATCCAGAGGCTACGGCCTTGGCAACTGCACGCTATACGGTGGTGAACCGCTCATGAAGGAAAATCTTGCTACCGTGAGGGAAATCGCCGAAAACTGCGCCCAGCGGGAAATGAAGATAGAGGTTCTGACCAACGGTTATGATTTGGCTTCATTCATTCCCATCATCAAGGAATTTCCCTTCGTGTTCGTACAGGTTCCTCTTGACGGTGTCGGAAAGACAAATGACAGGCTTCGACGGCACAAAGAGGGCAAAGATACCTACGAACGGATATTGAACAATGTGGATATGGCCTTGGAACATGGCATTGGCGTAAATATGCGCATCAACATTTCCAAGGAAAATCTTTCCAGCATAGATGAATTGACTGATGACCTGAAGCGTCGCGGTTTCCTGGCAAAAGAGAATGAACGCCGCATGGGGCAGAACCAGCGGGGGGAATTTGTCCACTATTTCAAGGCAACGGTAACACCTGACAGAAATTCCTTCCTCGGCGAGGGAGGCGTCGCCAGGGAACTGCTGGAAAGCGGTCGCAGTGCTGAGTATGTCATGGAGCATTCTTGTCTTTATGGTATAGTGGCGCGGTATATCCGCAAGCTGTTTCAAAAAGATACCTATGTGGATTTTTCCACTGCCATTTGTAACGCAGAACGCGGCGCGCTTTTGGTTGACCCTTACGGGCTGCTCTTCCCGTGCTGGGAATCAGTTGGTGATGATGATATGGCGGTTGGCCGCGTGGATGAGACGCAAGGGCGCGTTTTGTGGAACTT
>CAJOIN010000213.1 GCA_905234515.1 uncultured Selenomonas sp. | reverse complement strand
CCGTAGGCCGCCAGGACCCCGGCGCAACAGCCATGGCGCACATCATGCGCGGCTTTGCCAATGGTGTCAAGGCTTGAAAAGGTAAATAAATAAGCCGAAAGGGGCTGCTGCACATGATGCAGCAGCCCCTTTCGGCTTTATTATTATGTTATTTGACAACCGACATTTCGCCCTTGCTGACCACAAAATGAATGGTCTCCGAAGCTGCCGCCTCTTTGCGGGCGGTGGTGAAGCGGAAGGCAAAAGCGTAAGTATCGTCCGGGAGGGGCTTGTCCTGCAGGACAGGCGCCTTCTGCAAGGTAAAGGTTTCCCCCTTAACTTCCTTCTCCTGCTCATTGAAGAACAGAGGCGTGATTTTGTCGCCTGCTTTAAGCTGCAATACCTGCCTGTCCAGCCAGCCGTTTTTCAGGATGCGATGCACGCTGACTATCTCGAATTTATCCTTGGCGAAATCATAGGCGGCGGTCAGGTAGCATTTCTTGCCGTTCAGCAGGATATAGGAGTAATAAAGATTGTAGCCCTCCTGCTGCTCGTCCAGGTACATGGAGATAAAATGTCCGTTCAAGGCCGGCCAGGCTCCATCAAACTCCTCCTGGAAGACCCCGCGCTCCCAATCGGCCTTTATTTTGTCGTCGCTGCCCAGATAGATGAAATTCCCCTTATTATCATAGCGGCAGAGCAGGAAATCCGCCCTGCTGATGGCATTGACATCCTCCGGGGACAGGGTGACGCTGGCCATATTGTCCTTATCCAGGACAACAGGTGTATGCTCTATCCTGGCCCCATCGAAGTGGAACCAGGGAGTACCGTCCCCGCTACCGGAGAGCATATTCCGATAGAGCCCGGAAAAAGCCTTGCTGGCTCCCGGCAGGGCGGTGTAGGCCTGCAGGGACTCCGTGCCGCCGTCCAGGCAGTAATAGCCGGACAGGCCCATGCCGTACTGCCGGTAGGGGCCGGCCGTCCTGTAGACCACGGCCTTATTCAGCGCCTGCAGGAAGGTGGGAGCCGTCTTGAGCTCCCCAAGCCCTTCTGCCAAAGAGCCTAAATCAATCATATCCGTATAGTCGCCGTTGTCGTTGGAGCCGTAATTTTCCACGCTGCCTGCCACACGGTCATAAGCGGTGAAAAACAGGCGCGGATTGCCGCTGGAAAGAGTCAGGGCTTCCTGCCCCATTTTTTCGTAAGCGGCGTTCAGGGCCGGCATCTGCCCCAGGTCAATAAGTGAAAAGGTCGCCATATCCTCAGATTCAAACTGCTCGCAATATGGCAGATAGGTTTTGCAGATGACAGTACCCAGTTCCTTGCCGCCCATGGCAGGATTTTTGGCCAGGGCTCCCGCCCAGCCTGCATAGTCCGTGCCCATGCCCGGCACTATTTCCTCCGAAGCAGCCATGTAGCGGGCAAAGCCGTACAGGGTGTTGGCCGTCTCGATATTCGCCATCAGGCAGGTGTCGAACACCACCAGGTCAAAGGGCGGCGCTTCCGGGCTTTCCTTCTCCACGGCCTGCAGCGCCCGGCGCATATCACCCAGGCTGAGGATAGTCTCATATTTCTCGTCAAGGCAGCAGCCCCCCAGGCTGCCGCCGCCGTGATCCCAAAAGAGGAGCATGCGATGGTCGGCAGGAAATTCCTCCTTGGCGAAACGCAGGAAATCCTCCAGGGTCTTCTCATCGCCCATGCTGGCATCCTGCAGCCGCTCCACTTCGCTAAAGCCCTGGCTGTCATAGACATAGCGCCCCAGGGCATCTCCCGGTATGCCCTGGGTGTGCCACTTCCTGGCGCCGCCGGTCTGAATTACGAATGTAACATTCTCCGGCAGGGGCACGCTTCTCAGCGCCTCCAGGTTTTCCGTGGCGAAGCCTTCCTCCGACTCCAAATCAGAGCCGCACATGTAGATATAGATGGCCCAGCTCTCCTGGGCCGCCCCGATTCCCGCACAGCCCCCAAGCAGCACCGCCGTCAGCACCAGGAGCGGCAGCAGCAGACGCAATACCCCTCTCATCGTCCCATCAGTCCTTTCCTACTTCAATTCACTTCGCTCCCCGTAAATCGTCACAATCGCATTCATATTGGATTCTTCGATTACTTCCTTGACAAAGCCCTGGGCGCCGCAAAGGGCAAAAGCCTTCTGCTCTTTCCTGGCTTTTTGGGCCAGCCTGAGCAAAACGCGGATGCCGGCGCTGGAAAGATAGGAGAGCTCCTTGACATCCAGGGCCAGTTTGACACAGGAGTCCAAGGCAGACTCCGCCTGTTCTCCGATTTGGGCTGCATTCAACCTGTCCAGCCTGCCTGTAAGGGCAAGTACCGTCCAGCCGGATTCCTGAATAACTTCACTTGCAACTGTTTCCTCAGCCATAACTTATCTCCTCCCTAGACTTCTTCCCGCCAGCGTATGCACAGCATGGTAATATCATCGGACTGCTGCCCCGCTGCGTGCTCCTGCACCTCAGCCAAAACGCCTTCCACGATTGACCGGGCAGATTTCCCCGCAAACCTTCCCAATGTGCCCAGCATCCTTTCCTTGGAGAACATTTCCTTTTCGGGGTTCTCCGCCTCTGTTACGCCATCGGTGTAAAGGAACAGGGCATCTCCGGGGGCAAGCTCGCAGGTTTCTTCCTCAAAGGACAATCCCTCCATCGCGGCCAGCATGGGGTCGCGGCCCCTGGGAAGGCAGTGGGCCTCTCCCTTGCCGGAGACAATCACCGGAAGGTTATGCCCCCCATTCACATAAGTGACCTTGCGGGCGTCCAGGTCAATGATGGCCGTGAATACCGTCACGAAAAGCCCCGCCTCATTATTCCTGCAAAGCTCGTCATTGGCCATCATCACGGCATCCGCCAGGGTGCCGCCCTCCTTCTCTGCCGTGAGGACGCTGCTCCCCAGCACGGTCTTGGCCCTGACCATGAACAGCGCCGCAGGCACCCCCTTGTCCGACACATCGGCGATTGTCACCAGAAGGCGGGCATCATCGAGAAAGAAGAAATCGTAGAAATCTCCCCCCACCTCCTTGGCCGGGTGCATGGTGGCAAAGAGGTCAAAGCCCTCCTGCACAGGGAAGTCATTGGGCAAAATGCCCGCCTGAATCCGCGCTGCCAGGTCAAGCTCTGTCGCAATGCGCTCCTTCTCCGCCGTAGTCTCGGCCAGGTTCCTGATATAGAGTTTCAGCTTCTCCGTCATGTGGTTGAAACTGTCGGCCAGCTCCCCTATTTCATCCCCCGTCCGCAAGTCGATTTTCCTATCGAGGTTGCCCTCCGCTATATCCCGCACCCCCTCCCTCAGGGTGAGGATGGGGCTTATAAAGCGGTCTGCCGCCCTGCGGCTGGCAAAG
>CAJOIN010000212.1:3370-5790 GCA_905234515.1 uncultured Selenomonas sp. | reverse complement strand
TCAAATCAGAATGGCTTGCATTTACAGCATATTCCGCAGGAAGGCCCTGGTGCGCTCCTCCCTGGGGTGGGCGAAGAATTCCTCCGGCGCCCCCTGCTCTATGATATGGCCCCCCTCCATGAAGATAACATGGCTGGCAGCCTCTCTGGCGAAGGCCATCTCATGGGTGACCACCACCATGGTCATATGCTCGGCAGCCAGTTCCCGCATGGTCTTCAGCACTTCGCCGGTCAGCTCCGGGTCCAGGGCTGAGGTGGGCTCGTCAAAGAGCATGATATCTGGCTTCATGCACAGGGCACGGGCTATGGCCACACGCTGCTGCTGGCCGCCGGAGAGCTGGGAGAGGTAGTAGTCCTCCCTATCAGCCAGGCCCACCTTCTGCAGCAGTTCCCTGGCATAAGGCAGGATGGCCTCTCTTTTCTGCCCCTGCACCAGCATGGGGGCCTCAATCAAATTTTGCAGCACCGTCATATGGGGGAACAGGTTGAACTGCTGGAAGACCATGCCCATGCAGCCCAAGAGCTTATGCTCCTTGGCCGCCTCTGCGTATTCCGCCCTGCCTTCCCTGGTGACAGCCAGGAAATCCCCCTTTATTTCGATAGAGCCGGAGTCGATGGTTTCCAGCTTGTTCAGGCAGCGCAGCAGGGTGGACTTGCCGGAGCCTGAGGGGCCGATGATGGCCAGCACCTCCCCCCTCTTTACCTCCATGTCGATGCATATCGTGCATGCGCACCATGATTTCAGTATCTGCCATAATGCGCCTCCAATCTCTTGAAGCCCCAGGTCAGCACAAAGGTCATGGCAAGGTAGAAGACCGCTGCCACCAGGAAGGGGGTCATATCGAAGTCACGCTGCACGATGGTGCGGGCCACCCGCAACAGGTCATTCATGGCCAGTATGTAGATGAGGGAGGTATCCTTCACCAGATTGATGGTCTCATTGCTCACCGGCGGCAGGACGATGCGTATGACCTGGGGCAGAATGATGCGCCGCATGGTCTGGGGATAGGAAAGGCCCAGGGTCTGGGCCGCCTCATACTGCCCCTTGGGAATGGCCTGGATGCCGGAGCGGAAAATCTCCGCAAAATAGGCCGCATAGTTCAGGGTGAAGGCCAGGAGGGCCGCCGCGAGATCCGGCAGCAGGATGCCCACCATGGGCAGGGCAAAGTATACGAACAGGAGCTGCAGCATCAGGGGCGTGCCCCGCATCAGCCAGATGTAGAATTCCATCAGGGCACTCAGGGGCCGCCACTTGGACAGGCGCGCCAAGGAAGCCAGCAGGCCCAGGGGCAGCGCCAGCACCAAAGTGATGCAAAAAATCTGCAGGGTAATCTCGCAGCCCTCCGCCATCTGGAGGACCATAGAGAGCAGGTTATCCAATTATATCTCTCCTAAATTTTCTTTAGTATAGCAAAGTGCTAACATGCTATATTGTACCCTAAAGCCGGGGAACTGTAAAGGAATCATTTCTTCTTCCGCATTTCCTCCCTGACCGGCCAGCCCTGCAAATCCCAGTAGTCCTCGATGCCCTTCACGATGGGGCCGAAGACCTCCTCCACATTGGCCACCCGCATGACGCGCCACTGCCCATTTTCCTTCTCCATTTCCAGCTTCAAGATAAACTCCGGCACCAGGCGTCCGTAATCTGTATCCGCCCCGGTGATCTTCACGCTGGCCAGGGCCTTGCCCTCCTGCTCCTGCACAGAGATGAGCTCTGCCGTGTAATCCTGCTGGAATTTCTTCGCCTCATCTGCCACCCACTGGGGCTGGCCGTCAGCAGCGGTCTGAGGCCGCGCCTCAGCATCCAGATCCAGCTCCAGGGCACGCTGGATAAAGGCCAGATCACTATCACGCCGCTTCGCGATATAATCCTTCATAAAGGCTGTGTCATGGTAAAAAAACCAGTCCTGGGGATATTCCTGATTCAACTTCTCCACATCACGGCTGAGGATATAGGTGCTCTCGTCATAGGCTTTAGTCACCAGCCCCTTGATGTCCACATATTGGCCGACTTTTTCGTAGTCCCGCGCCGCCAGGGCCCGGGCAAGCTGTCCCAGGGCATACTGGGGCGTGCTTTGGGCATGACGGGCAAAGCCCGCCGCCAGTCCGGCGCCCACCAGGCAGACAGACAGAATCAGCAGCATTTTCTTCATGGTCATAGAGATTTCTCCTTTCGGTGTGCCCCCCACCACCCTCAAGAGGGTCCCCCGCCCCCATGGGGGCGGACTTTTGCTGCGCTGCGCAGAAGGCAACGGTAATCCCGCGCCCAGGGATGGGCGCTGCCGCCCTCGTTCTCCAAGGAAGGGAACAAGGGCGGCGGTTTTCTAAGGCTTTTTCTTTAACGAGTATAATAAAGCAAAAGCACACCGCAAACGCGATGTGCTGTAATGTAGCAACTGACTTCTCACTTCTTGCGCATCC
>CAJOIN010000212.1:0-3329 GCA_905234515.1 uncultured Selenomonas sp. | reverse complement strand
GAGGCTGCTGCGGCTGCTGGGCCTGACCCGGCTGCACCGGCTGAGAGGGCTGGGAAGGTACCTGGGTCGTCGGCGCGCTGCCAAAGAGATTCGGCATCACCGGCGTCGGGGGCACCTTGGCCTGCTGCTGGGGCACCTGCTGCACGCCGATTTCCTCCTGGGTATCGAAGCCCGTGGCAATGACAGTTACCCGCACGGTATCGCCCATGGTATTATCCACGGCAGCACCCCAGATGATATTGGCCTGATCGTTCACCACCTCATGGATGGCATTGGAGGCTTCATTGACCTCATACATGCTGAGGTTCTCCTCGGCACCGGTGACGTTCAGCAGCACGCCCCTGGCGCCTTCGATGGTGGTCTCCAGGAGCGGGGACGCAATCGCCGCCTTGGCTGCATCCACCGTGGCATTTTCGCCCGTGGCCTCGCCGATGCCCATCAGGGCGGAGCCTGCATTGCTCATAATGGACTTCACATCGGCAAAGTCCAGATTGACCAGCCCCGGCACCGCTATCAGGTCGGAAATGCCCTTGACACCCTGGCGCAGCACATCATCGGCAATGGTGAAGGCCTGGGTAATGGGTGTCTTCTTGTCCACCACCTGCAGCAGGCGGTCATTGGGTATGGTAATGATGGTATCTACATGCTGTTTCAGGGCCTCAATGCCCATCTTCGCATTGCGGCTGCGCTTGATGCCCTCGAAGCCGAAAGGCTTCGTGACAACGCCCACCGTCAGCGCACCTATTTCCCGTGCGCACTCTGCCACCACCGGAGCCGCGCCCGTACCCGTGCCGCCGCCCATGCCGGCGGTCACAAAGACCATATCGGCACCCCGCAGGGCATCCAGGATATCCTCACGACTTTCCTCAGCCGCCTTCTGGCCGATCTCCGGCTGTGCACCGGCTCCCAAGCCCCGAGTCAGCTTCTCGCCAATCTGCATGCGTTTCGGTGCCAAGGACTTTAGCAGGGCCTGGGCATCCGTATTGACAGCAATAAACTCAACACCCTGCAGACCGAGATTAATCATGCGGTTCACAGCGTTGCTGCCGCCACCGCCTACACCTATTACTTTGATTTTTGCCAGCTGATCGAGGCCGTTATCATCCAACTCAAACACTGCTTCAACCCCCATGAATTTCTATCAAACGGTTACACAAATACGGCCGTTAACATTTTTGCTGTAATTGCACCTTTCCATTTTACCATCATTCTGAAAGGATTTCCATAGCTGACTGCAAAAAAATCAAATCATTGGTTCAATACCCTGGGGCAAACCCTTATGATGCCTGTTAAACAGGTTGCGCCGCAGGACGGCCAAATTTTTGAAAATACGGAAGCCCAGGGCCAGCAGGGCCACATAATAGAGGTCAATGCCAAGCCTGTCCCCGATAAAGACCAGAAAAGCGGCCATCAGCGCATTGAGGAAAAAGCCGCTGATGAAAACCGTGCTGTCGAATGTGCCTGTGGTCGTGGCCTTCAGGCCGCCGAAGACAGCATCCAGGGAAGCCAGCAAGGCGACTGAAAAGAATTTCGCATAGGCAAAGGGTATCACAACAGGAAAAATGTAGCCGAGCCCCAGACCGGCCAGAAGCCCCAAGATTGGCAGTACCATTATTTTTCCTCCTCCTGTCTCTCCTCCGTCAGCTTGGCATATTCATGCCTGACCGTGCCCTTGTATGCGGGGATGTAGATATTATCCGCCGGCTCAATCTGGATCTGTATGCCCCAGACCTTCAAGGTTTCCGCCACGCCGCCGCGCATCTTCATGGCATTTTCCAAATCCTTTTTGTTGCCGATGGCGCTCACCTCAAAGGGAGCCGAGGAACGGACGTTGTTGACCGAGAGGGTCGGGCCTGCGCAGCGGATTTCCGAGGTGCCCAGCAGCCGCTGCCCGTTGATGGCAATGGCTTCCGCACCTGCCGCCCGCAGCTCGTTCACCACCCGCAGCAGGTCGTCGTCATGTATGACGTAAAGATTCGGGTTCTCCCCCGACCTCATGGTCTTGTTGCTGTCCTCCAGCCTGATTTTGACCCCCTGGCCCTCCAGGGGAGCAAGCCCGGCCCGCATCTGGATTTCCTCGTTGATGGTGCCGCCGCCTTCCCCTGCTTTCTGATGCTTGAGCTGCTGCAGCTCCTCCTTCAGCTTGTCCCGCTCGTGCTCTGTCTCCAGCAGGCGGGCCGAAATATCTTCTATGCGCTGGAAGGATACATTGCTCTTGATATCCTCCGTCGTGCGCAGCTGCACCGCCAGCATAAAGCCCAAAACCATGCAGACGCACGCAATCGACCATTTACCTCTGCGGATATTCTTCATTATCTATATCCCCTTGCCTTCCTGTTGCTGTTCTTCCTTGGGCAGATTCTTCAGGCGTATGAAGGGCGCCTGGAAACTGAAATCCACATATTCCACAACATAGATGCTGGTTTCCTGATCCTTGACGAAATCCTGGGTCAGATGGGCCTTCTCCTCCAGCCGTTCCTTGAGATTCCCAAGGCGGACAGGCACCGCCTTATTGGTGTAGACCGTGACCGCAGCAGTGTCAGAAGCATTCACCTCAGAAAGCTGGTTCAGGGTTTCCTGGGGCAGGTGCTGCAGAAATTCCAGCACCAGGCTGATATTTGCGTCCGTATTGTCGTCCCCGATGTAGAGATCCCGCACCTTGATGCCCGTAATCAGGGGAATGGGCACATTTTTCAGGTTCTTGTAAGCCGCAATGACCTTGCCCCGGCGGTCGAAATCCACATAACCGAACTCCGAAGCCACCGTCGCCACCGGCACCCGCTCCGTGATTTCAATGGCCAGCGTATCCGGGAAATGCCGACGCACGGATGCGCTCTCAATGCGCAGATCCTGCAGCAGATGCTCCTGCACCTCCAGGGTTTCCAACTGAAACAGGCGCTGCCCCCGCTGCACCCTGGCAATGTATTCCACCTCATCAGGCTTCAGGTAAACATTGCCCTGGATTTCAATGCGCTGCACCGTAAAGAGCGGTGAATAGACCATGATGGCCACCAGGCCCATGGTGATGAAAATAAAGAGCAATCCCTTCAGCAGGCGCCTGGGGCTGCGCTGCACCGGCCTGTATATTTGTTCGTCCACTAAGCGCACCTCTCATTTGGAACCGAAAGCCTTCACAAAAAAAGAGTATACCACGCCGGTACCTAATATGCCACATCGGTAAAAAAAAATTTACGCTCACAGTAAAAGAGCCGCGCTGCTGCACGGCTCCTGCTGCCTTGTTATTTGCCTGTATCAAATCCCGCCATCTCCAGCATGTGCTCGCAGAGTTCGGGGAATTCGATGCCCATGGCACGGCCCGCATCCGGGAC
>CAJOIN010000211.1:3417-3805 GCA_905234515.1 uncultured Selenomonas sp. | reverse complement strand
GCCGTAGGAACCCCTGGCTCCGCCCAATTTCACGACTACGGCACCCGCACCGCGCTCCAGATAGAAATCCGCGATCTGCTCCGGCTCTTCGCGGCCTGTCAGAATGCGTCCCTCGCCCAGCCCCGGCAGGATCAGGTCAGCCTTGGCAGCCAGAGCATTCAGGGCTTCCACCATTGCTTCCCGGGAGGACCAGAGAGCCGGCCTCAGATTCGGATCGAAGGAAATCCTCACCCCCTGCTCCCTGGCCTGCTCCATCAGCACAGCACATGCCTCTCGGCAATTCGTGGAGAGGGCGGCAGGGATGCCCGTGACATGCAGATGCCGCACTCCCTGCCAGTCTATCCCCTCCAAATCCTCGGGGCTGAAATGGGAGAAAGCCGTATGCCGC
>CAJOIN010000211.1:0-3395 GCA_905234515.1 uncultured Selenomonas sp. | reverse complement strand
GTCCTCCACCCGCCCTTTGAGCTGCATACCTGTCATATAATAGTCATCCTTGCTGACGTAAGCGGTGTCGATGCCGCTTTCCTGCAGGAAGTCGCAGATATGCTCGCCGAAGGGGTCGCAGCCCACACGGGTGATGTAGGCCACGCTGTGGCCCAGCCGCGCCACCCCGATGGAGAAATTCACCTCCGCCCCGCAGACCAGGCGGGTGAAGCTCGTTACATCTTTCAGCGGGCCTGTCTCATTTGCCACTAAGAGGCCCATGGGCTCGCCTATTGTCAATATTTCTGGCATGTTCCATAATCCTTTCTTGATTGCCCCCCACCACCGCAAACGGTTCCCCGCCCCCAAGGGGGGCAGACATGAGGCAGCACATCATGCTGTTACTTCACCAGTCCTGCTGCCTGAGGCAGAGCCATGGTCAGGAAGGGGACATAGGTGGTCAGCAGCAGGCCTATCAGGATAGCTGCATAGTAAGGCATTAGATGGGGCATGATTTTTGCCAGGCTGGTACGCCCGACCTTGATACCCACAAAGAGGGTGTTGCCCACCGGCGGCGTGATACTGCCGATGGAGAGATTGTAGACCAGCATCAGGCCGAACTGCACCGGGCTCATGCCAAGCTGCTGGGCTATGGGCAGGAACAGGGGCGTAAAGATCAGGATTGCCGGAGTCACGTCGATGAAAGTACCGGCCACCAGCAGCACCACATTCATCAGGAGGAAAATCATGACGGGGCTTTGGGTCAGGCCCAGTACCAGCTGGCCGATGGCCTGGGGTATCATGGTGAAGGCCATGACCCAGCCCAGGATATTGGAAACGCCCACCAGGAAAATAACCATGGCACTCATCTTGGCGCTTTCAATGGTCACTTTCCAGAAACTCTCAAGGGTAATGCTCTTGTAGCAGATAGAGAGCACCAGGGCATAGACCACAGAGACAGCCGCCCCCTCGGTAGCCGTAAAGATACCGCCGATGATGCCGCCAATAACTACGACAATCAAGGAAAGGGAGGGCAGTGCCTCCAGCGTGGCCTCCATGAGATACTTCCAGCTAAACACGCCTGGCAGCCCGGTGTAGCCCCTGCGCCTGGCCATGA
Organism: uncultured Selenomonas sp.; assembly: GCA_905234515.1. Taxonomy (GTDB): domain Bacteria; phylum Bacillota; class Negativicutes; order Selenomonadales; family Selenomonadaceae; genus Selenomonas_B. Next base: position 2,299 of record CAJOIN010000211.1, on the reverse strand, counting down.
ACACAGCCACCACCATGCAGCCCAGGGCCCAGAGCAGGCCTGGCAGGTACCCCGCCAGGAAGAGGGCGGCCACCGAGGTACCGCCGGAGACCAGGGAGTAGGTAATGATGGTATTGGAAGGCGGAATGATGAGCCCGCAGGGCGCGGCCCCCACATTGGTGGCGGCGCACATGGCGGGGTCATAGTCCAAGTCATCCTCTCCCTCCTTGATCATGCTGCCCACAGCCGCCGCAGCGGCGGAGCCGGAGCCGGAAATGGCGCCGAACAGGGCACTGGCACCCACATTTGTCACCATCAGGGAGCCGGGGACCTTGCCCAGGATGGCCAGCACGAAATTCACCAGCCGCTTGGCGATGCCCCCCGTATTCATGAGGTTACCGGCCATCACGAAGAAGGGGATGGCTGTCAGGGAAAGGATGCTCACGCCCACAAAGGTGCGCTGTGCCCCGGTAAAGACCGAGATGTCCAAGGGTATGAGCTGCACTATGGCTGCCAGGGCTGAGATGCCGATGGCATAAGTGATGGGCACACCGAGAACCAGCAGTGCCGCCAGCACGATGAGTATAATCAGGAGTGATGTGATTGCCATTTGGCTGCCCTCCTCAGTCTTCCGGGAACGCCTGGATGCGTTCCTTGACGATGTCATGGATATTCAGCACGGCGTAAAGGGCGTTCACTATGCCAGCCACAGGCAGCATGACGTAAAAGGTAGCCGCCGTCACCCCCAGGGATGAGGTCATCTGCCCCATAGAAAGTGAATAGACTTGCACGCCGCCGTAAACCAGAATAACGGTTGAAAAGACAAAAGCTACCAGCTCACCAAAAATACCGAGGGCTTTCTTCTGCCCCTCACCCGAGAGGGACTGCCCCAGAAGCGGGATGCTCATATGCCCCCTCTCCCCCGTCACCAGGCAAGCGCCCAGAAGGGAAGCCCAGGCAAACAGGTAGGAAACCAGTTCATCCGACCAGGTCAGCGGGCTGTTGAAGATATAGCGCATCACAACCTGGGAAAAGGTAAAGACCACCATGGCCAGAAAGCAGATACCCGTCAGGGCATTCAGGACTTTGTTCAGCCCACTGCGCATAGCTTCCATCACTTGCCGCCCTCCTTTGCTTTTTTCTCACTGTATTCCTTATTGTAAACCTGAATAGCATCATAGATCGGCCGCAGGCTCGGCATCTGGGTCAGCACTTCCTCATACAAGGGCTGGCAGGCCTCGACGAAGGGTCTTTGATCCGGATAGATGAAATGCACGCCCTTCTCCGTCTCGGCCTTTTCCTTGGCCTCCCTGACAGAGGCGAGGCACTTTTCCTTGCCCACCTGGCTTATCAGCTTGAAACCTTTTTCAAAGACTTCCAGATCTCCGTTATCCTTGACTTCCTCCAGGAAATGATTGCTGGCGATTACGTCATCCAGTACCATCTGATGTACATCGTAGGTGTAGTATTTGCAGACATCGCCGTGACCGTTGTCCGTCAGGGAAAGCTCATTGTTCTCCGCACCGTCAATGACGCCAGACTGCAGGGAGGTGTAGACCTCGCCGAAGCTCATGGGGGTGGCATTGGCTCCCAAAAGCTGCATCATACGCACATTGATATTGGACTGCTGCACGCGGAATTTCAGCCCCTTCATATCCGCCGGGGAATTGATGGGAGTATTTACCGTGTAGAAATTGCGGGTGCCTACGTTGACCCAGCTTACCACCTTGAAGCCCGCCTTCTGGGTATTGCGGAAAATCGGCTCCGTCACATTGGGATCATCCATGGCTGCATCAAAGACCTCATTGCTGGCAAAAAGATAGGGCAGGTTGAAAACATCCACTTCCCGGCTAAAGCTTGAAAGCAGGGCGTTCCCCACGATGCACATGTCAATGGCACCGGTCTGGGTCAGCTGCACCAGATTCGCCTGGGAGCCTAAGAGCTCGCTGGGGTAAATCTCCACCCGGTACTTGTCCCCCAATTTGCTTTCGATATATTCCTTAAAGGCCATGAATGCCGCATGCTCCGGATGATTCTGGGGCTGCGCGTGGCCGATGCGTATCACGCGCCTGCTATCCGCCTGGGCGTCCTGCCCGCAGCCGGAGACCAGGAGAGTGCTCAGGGCCAGCAGCGCCGTACAGAAGAGCACTAGCCCCTTATGCAAAAAATTCATGAGAACAGCCTCCTCACTTCAAAGCGTCACGCCATCCTTGAAGATGGCCAGCTCATGCTTATCCAGCTTTTCCGATTTCGTATGCTGTCTACCCGAAGCCACATCCAGCAGGAACTTAAAGAATTCCTCCGCCAGTTCCTCCATACT
>CAJOIN010000210.1:3574-4224 GCA_905234515.1 uncultured Selenomonas sp. | reverse complement strand
TTCACTATGTCTCCGCCAATGGGCTTGCCGAAAACTTTAAGGTCGCCATAGGTGTCAAGGTAATCGTCAGCGATCTGGAAGGCGAGGCCGAGGTTGTAGCCGTAGCGGTACAGGGAGAGCTCGATTTCATGCAGCAGGGAGGCAAAGAAGGGATGGGCCACATCCGGGATAATGACGCCGATGAGATTCGTGCGGTTCAGGGAGAGATTGCGGGCCACTTCGCTGGGGACGTAGTGGAGCTGTCTTACGGCAGCCTCCACCTTTTCTCGCGTGGCCTCGGATACATAGCCTTTATGATTGAGCACCAGGGAGACAGTGCTGGTGCTGACGCCGGCCAGCCTGGCTACGTCCTTGATATTTGCCATAGGATTTTCCCTACCTGGCGGTGATGAACACAGCATTATCCCCCGCGTGGCCTGTCTCATCCTGCCACATGATTTCATTGGCGCTGTTCAGGGTAAAAATGCCTCTGCCGTTCTCATACTTCATATCCTGCTTTTCCCCTCCCTTGCCGTCAAAGGTGAGGCTGTAGTGCCGGGCATCACGGTAGCAAAGCTGATGGCTGTCCAGGGCCAGGGCGGTCATTTCCCATACATAGGTGCGGTTGGCGCTGTCTCCCCAGTTGATTTTGACATCATAGGCGTGCTTTT
>CAJOIN010000210.1:0-3404 GCA_905234515.1 uncultured Selenomonas sp. | reverse complement strand
CCCGCCACTGTCCCTGATCCCGCTCCATGGCCTCCCGGCTCTCCCTGGCGTAGCGCACATCCGTAGGATGGTAGTAGAGGTAGAAGTTGCCCTCCCCGTCCGTGGCAAAAAGCTCCTGCCCCGGCACATCGTTTTCCATCAGCTCAGCAAGTTTCTGCTCCCCCACAAAGCCGATGGTAAAGAGCCAGCCTGCCCCCGTGTCCTCCTCCAGCCCTCCGGGGGTGGCTTCCACGGAGGCCCTTTCCGCAACAGAAAAGAGCATCCCAAAGCTGTCCACGGCCTTGGTGATTAAAAGCCGGTCATAGGCTGAAGGGATTTTCAGCCGAAAATCATGCTTGGTATAGACCTTTGCCTTGCTGTAATCCGCCTGGGCTGCCAGGGCCAATCCTGCGTCATTCTGCCAGGGCAGCTGGGCAGGACTGCCCCAGAGACTTGCCGCAACTAAGGCTGCCGTTATTGATAGGGTTAATTTATGCTTCATGTCAGTGCTCCTTCCTTTTGCACGCGAATACCCTCTTTGAGTATTCGGCATCAATCCCCGTAATCCTTTGCAGGCAATGTCACTTTTGGTGTTGAATTATCGTTCATTTGTATTTGAACGAACCAGTGGTCAAAAGCCACAAACGTCATTCTTTTCTGATGATAACAAGAAAAACGAAAAAATAAAATGTAAAAAAGAATTGACAAACGATAAGGAACGGATTATAATCAGCTTATCGAATCGGTTCGATGATACAAAGTCGGAACTAATTCGATTTTCTCTGAAGTGTTTGTCGAACCGGTTCGACAAGGTTATGAGGTGAAAGAAATGCCTACATCTGACATGCGGGCCGAGGCAGAGGCCTTTATCGCTGCCAACGCTCCCAAAATCAAGCGCCGCTGGTATCCCCGCTTCCACATTGCGCCCCGCTGCGGCTGGTGCAATGACCCCAACGGGCTGGCCTGGTTCAAGGGCGAGTACCATGTGTTCTATCAGTATTACCCCTTCGAGCCGAAATGGGGCCCCATGCACTGGGCCCATGCCGTGAGCAGGGATTTGGTGCATTGGCGGCGGGAGCCGCTGGCCCTGTTCCCGGATCAGCCCTATGATGCGGATGGCTGCTTTTCCGGCTGTGGCCTGGAAAAGGATGGCAAGCTGTATCTTCTCTACACAGGCCATGTGGATTTAATGAAAAAGCCGGGGAAGCCCGACCGCATCGAGACCCAGGCCCTGGCCTTTAGCCGCGACGGCGTCCACTTCGAGAAGGCCGCTGGCAATCCCGTCATCAAGCTGCCGGAGGAGGTTTCCACGGGAGAGGATCATCACTTCCGTGACCCCAAGGTCTGGCAGCATGCAGGGCGCTATTATGCGGTGGTGGGCGCCCAGACTGCGGAGAATGTGGGCCAGGTGCTGCTGTTTGAGTCGGAGAACCTGGAGGACTGGAGCTTCCGCCATGTGATGGCCAAAGCCGAGGGCAATCAGGGTTTTATGTGGGAGTGTCCGAACTTCGCCGAGTTTGACGGCCACGAGGCGCTGATTTTCTCCCCTCAGGGGGTAAAGCCCGAGGGACGCCGCTTCCTGAACCTGCATCAGTCGGTGGTGATGCTGGGCAAGATGGACTACGAGGCCGGCATTTTCTACCACGGCAGCATGGAGCTTTTGGATTACGGCTTTGACTTCTACGCGCCCCAGGTCATGCAGGTGCCGGACGGGCGCTGTCTGCTGGTAGGCTGGCTCAATATGTGGGAGAGCACCATGCCGGAGCAGGAAGACGGCTGGTGCGGCCAGATGACCATCCCCAGGGAGCTGCATTACAGGAATGACAGGGTGGTGACGGTACCGGCCAGGGAAATGCTGGAACTGCGCAAGGCAGAGCACTCGCAGCCTGCCACAGATTTCGACAAGGAGGTTTCCTTCCCCGATTGGAACCGGGAAACCGGGGAACTGTGCGCGGAGTTTGATTTGTCCGGGGCGCGGGGACTGGCTGTCCACTTTGCGGCAGGCTTCGAGGATGAGGTATCTGTCATGGTGGACAAGGAAAAGGGCGAGGTGCGCCTCTCCCGGAAGTCGGCGGCCACGGGCCGGGAGGAGTCCCGCTGGGCCCGGCTCCCTTCCTCTCAGGACAAGCTTTCCCTGCGTGTCTTTGAGGATCGTTCCTCCCTGGAGATTTTCCTGAACGAGGGCGAGGCGGTGCTGAGTACACGTTTCTACCCTAAGACGGAGGAGCGGGTCATTGTGCTGGAGCCCCAGGAGGGAACAGTGCGCATGACCAAGGGCGTCTTCTACGAGCTTGATGATATCTTTTGAGTTTAGGAGGTTGACATCATGGGTAAGATGCTGAGAGCATTCTCCAATCCCTTTTATCGGACAAGTTCCCTGGAAATCCTGCTGTTCTTTGCCGGTTGGGGCATCTGGTGGTCCTTTTTCCAGATCTGGCTGACCACGAAGCAGGGCTTCACCGGGGCCCAGGTGGGCACCATTTATTCCTTCGGCAGCGCAGCCGGGCTGGTGCTGATGTTCATTTACGGCTCCCTGCAGGACAAGCTGGGGGTGAAGAAGACCTTGCTGAAGATTTTCCTGGGCTGCCAGATTCTCCTTGGCCCCTTCTTCACCTGGGTCTATGTGCCCATGCTGGCAGCGAATTTCTATCTGGGTGCGGTCATCGGCGCCATTTACCTTGCAATTTGCTTCCTGGCAGCCTGCCCGGTCTTTGAGGCCGTGACGGAGCGCCTGAGCCGCCGCTACTCCTTCGAGTACGGCCAGGCCAGGGCCTGGGGTTCCTTCGGTTACGCGATTTCGGCCCTGTTAGCGGGCTTTATCTTCACCATAGACCCGAATCTGATTTTCTGGTGCGGCTCGGCTGTGGCCGCTGTGCATCTCTTCCTGATGCTTTCCCTGAAGCCGGAGAACAATGTGGCCCAGGTGCAGGCTTATGAGGTGAAGGTCGAGGGGGAGAAGGAGAGCAAGACCCCCTCTTTCTCCGAAATCCTGGGTGTCTTCAAGCTGGCGGATGTCTGGAAAATGATTATTTTCGTGATTCTGAGCTGGACTTTCTACACCGTCTTTGATCAGCAGATGTTCCCCGAGTTCTTCACCCGCTTCTTTGCCACCCCCGAGGAAGGGCAGCAGGCCTATGGGGTGCTCAATTCCATCGAGGTTTTCCTGGAATTTTTGATGATGGGCCTGGTGCCCGTGCTGATGGGTAAAATCGGCGTGCGCAAGGCGCTGCTCCTGGGCTGCACCATCATGATCCTGCGTATCGGCGGCTGCGGACTGGCCACCAGCCCTCTGGGCGTCGGCATCATCAAACTGCTGCATGCCCCGGAGACGGCCCTGTTCATCCTGGCAGTGTTCCGCTATTTCACCTTGCACTTTGATACTCGCATCTCCGCCACCCTCTATATGGTGGGCTTCCAGATTGCCG
>CAJOIN010000209.1 GCA_905234515.1 uncultured Selenomonas sp. | reverse complement strand
AGATGCCCAGGGCAAAGGTTACCAGACAGTGCAGTCTCTCTCCACCATAGGCTCGGGAGGCTTCTGGGGCATGGGCCTTGGTTCCGGGGTCAGCAAGTACGATTACTTGCCGGAGGCCCATACGGATTTTGCCTTTGCCATCTTTTGCCAGGAGCATGGTTTTGTGGGAGCCATGCTGGTGCTTCTGTTGATGGCAGTTCTGCTGCTATACTGTGTGCGCATTGCCAACAGGGCTGCCGATGAGTTCGGCCAGATGCTGGCTCTGGGCATTATGCTTTTGATTCTGGGCCAGGGCATTGCCAATGTGGCCATGGTCAGCGGCATGCTGCCTGTTATAGGCGTGCCCCTGCCCTTCATCAGTTACGGCGGTTCCTCCCTGATTGTTTCCATGTGTGCCATGGGTATTTTGCTGAATGTCTGCGACCATGGCGGAAAAGCAGAGAAAGAGGAACGGTCAGAGCCAGGGGAAATAAAAAAAACAGAGAAAAAGCCTGACCTGCGTCTGGTGAAGTAAATCATAGGAAGTAAAAGATTTATTAGTGGAAGGGGAAAGCGTTTTGAAAAAGACAATAGCAAAGGCATTGATGGTTCTCAGCCTGATGGCGACTGCAGTGCCGGCAGGGGCTGCCGAGCCGGAGATGGCACAGGATACTGGGGTTCAGGCTTATAAGGTTCAGCTCCATGATACCATGGACAGGGAGGGCTTTATCGAGGCCTACAACCAGGCCGTTCCTGATTATCCCTTGGGAAAAACCAGTGAGCCGAAGGCAGCAGGAAATTACCTTACGACAGTTTCGCCCATAGGTGATAATGAGGCAATCATCATCAATGCCAACGGTGAGGGCAAGCTTTCCAATCTTATCTTTATGCATAAGGGCAAGGTGGCTCAAGAAGAACTGGGGCAGGTTTATGCGGTTTATGCAGGTATCCTCGATGCTCTGGGGTATCAGGCAGTGGAGAATCATGAGGTCAAGTACGCCCAGTCCTTCAAGGAGCTGGACATTACCTCCACGGAAGCAGTGGCTACCCGCTTTACCCGTGAGGATAATGAGCGCATCTACACCTTTTACAAGAGTTACAACCCCAAGACTGATGTGTGCATGATTTTGGTGGAGGCAGTCATAGAGAAGTAAAATGGAACAGGTCGTCTCTGCTGGCTTTACAGCCGGGGGAACGGTCGGCTGGCGGGAGTTTATGGCTCCCGCCTGTTATGATATACGTCCCCCCGGCTGCCTGGCTGGGGGGACATCTTATTCTGGGTTATAAATCTTGCGCTGCCGTTAGGAAAGAATTAAAATAGAAGCAAGGAGAGTTGGCAGAGACAAGCGGAGGTGGCTTGGGATGGGGAAGGGAATTAAAGCAGTTTTTATAATAGTCTGTTTTTTCTGCCTGACGGTTTCGGGACAGGCCCGTGGGAAAGAAATGCCTGTCACGGTGCGGGTAGGCTACTACGAAAATGAAATATTTCAGGAGGGGGCGCGGGAGGGCGCAGTCAAAAGAGGCTATGCCTATGAGTATTACCGCAAGCTGTCTGAGTATACGGGCTGGAAGTATGAATACGTGTACGGAAGCTATGCCGAACTTTATCAGATGCTTCTGGAGGGCAGGATTGACCTCTTGGCAGGGCTGGCGAAAACGGAGGAACGCAAAGCTATGATAGGCTATCCTGCTCTTGCCATGGGCAGTGAATCCTATAATATCGTTAAACACACTATAGATAGCAGCATCACTTCCGCGCCTGATACGCTGGCCGGCAAGCGAATTGGCGTGTTGGCCGGGGCTATGGCCGGGCTCATGGACAAATATCTTGCAAGCCAAGGTGCTGGTATACCAGGATTACCCGGAGATGCTGAAGTATTTTGATGTGGATTATCTTGACGCCATGCTGGTGGAGGGCAATGGAACATACGGCAGGATGAATGGTGAGCCCTTGTATGCCATTGGTTCCACAGATTATTATCTGTGTGTCAATATTCAGCGTCCGGATTTCTTGGCCGCTCTGAATACAGCCCAGGAACAACTGGCCTTGGAGGAGCCAAACTATCTCTACCTGCTCAATGTCAAATATCACCCGGCGACCATCTCCAGCAGAGCGTTTTCGCCGGCAGAAACGGCATGGCTGGAGGCCAACACGACTTTGAGGGTGGGGTATCTTAATCACTACCTGCCCTACAGCGATACGGATGACAGCGGCAAGGTGACGGGGCTGGTCGGCGAGCTGGTGGCGGAAATGCTGGAAAGGCTGGGGCTCAACGACTTGCAGGCTGACTACAGGGCTTATGACAACTATGATGACATGATTGCCGACCTGAACCAGAAAAAAATAGATGTGGCCTTCCCTGTGGGAGGTGGATTGTTCTTTGGGGAAACAAGCGGCATCAATATGTCCAATGGGGTCATATCCTCCAGGACAGAGCTGGTCTGCAAGGGCACTTACAAAGAGGCGGCTCTGGCAAGTATTGCCGTCAACCAAAACAACCGTATGCAGTATTATTACGTAAAAGAACATTTCCCCGAAACGGAAATCCAGTTCTACCAGTCAACGGAGGAATGCCTGGAAGCGGTAATGTCAGGCAGGGCCCAGGGAACCCTTATGAATGGCATGAGGGCCGGTTCCATTCTGAAGAACCGCAGGTATCGCCAGCTTATCCAGCGCCCGCTGCCCTATGAAGACATCCACTCCTTTGGTGTGCGCATAGGCAATGAAGGCCTGCTGAAGCTTTTGAACCGGGGGCTTAACGTGGTGGGGGAAGACCAGGGGAGCAAGCTGGCCTACAAGTATATGGAGGGGCTTTATTCCTACACGGCTTTTGATATGCTTATGGACAACCAGTGGGTCATAGCCCTGGCTGTGGCGTTAGCAGCTCTGATGGCGGCGGTCTTCTTTGGGCGGGAATCCAGGCGGGCCAGGGAGCGCATGTTCCATGTGACTGCCTCCCTGGCGGAGGCCATTGATGCCAAGGATGCATATACGAAAGGTCATTCCGGGCGGGTGGCTGAGTATTCAAGGGAAATCGCCAGGCGGTGCGGCTATGGCAAGAAGGGGCAGGACGAAATCTACATGATGGGGCTGCTCCACGATGTGGGCAAGATAGGTGTGTCGGATGCCGTCATCAATAAACCCGGCAGACTGACAGATGAGGAGTTTGCACAGATAAAGAAGCACCCCTCAACCGGCGGCCGGATTTTGGAAAATATTCAGGAGATGCCCAGCTTGGCCAAAGGGGCCAGATGGCATCACGAGCGGTATGATGGCAGAGGCTATCCTGATGGCCTGGCAGGTAATGAAATCCCCGAAGAGTCTAGGATTATCGCCGTGGCTGACGCTTATGACGCCATGAGCAGCAGCAGGAGCTACCGCAAGGCCATGAGCCAGGAGAGTGTCAGAGGAGAGATAGAAAAAGGCAGGGGAACCCAGTTCGACCCCAGGTTTGCCGACATTATGCTGGACATGATTGACGAGGATAAGGACTACAAGATGCGGGACAATCCTGGCGAAATTGATTGATGGAGGTACAGCTTGGTAAATAAGGATATTTTTGGGTAGATGTTGTCTTTCTATCATATTTATGATAGTATTGTGATAGAAAGAAGGCGATGGCATGATAGAAGATGCAAAGACTGAATTCAAACGTGAATATACAGATACTATCCGCAAGTCTGTTCTTGCCTTTGCTAATACTGACGGCGGTTGCTTGTACATTGGCATTGATGATGATGCTAGTGTGGTAGGGGTAGAAGATGCCGATGATGTGCAGAAGCGTATTATCAGTCTCTGCCGTGATGGCATACGTCCTGATGTGATGATGTTTCTATCATGTGATATCATAATGATAGAAAACAAGACTGTGGTAAGGATTCAGGTCCAACGAGGTACCGATTGCCCTTATTACCTCTCCGGAAAGGGAATCCGTCCTGAAGGGGTGTTTGTCAGGCGCGGTTCTGCCAATATACCTGCTTCCTTGGGGCAGATACGCAAGATGATTCGTGAGTCGGGGGATTTTCGCTATGAGCAGGAGCGTTCCTTGGAGCAGGATCTGACATTTGATGAGACTGCAAAAATATTTGCCGAGTCAGAGCTGCCCTTTGGGAAGGCACAGCAGAAAACCTTGGGGCTGATTAGCGCCGATGGTCTGTATACTAATTTAGGATTACTTCTTTCAGAGCAGAGCCAGCATACGGTGAAAGCGGCGATTTTCTCTGGCAGGAAGCAGGAAGTCTTTCGCAACCGGCGGGAGTTTTCTGGTTCTCTATTGGCACAGATGAACAACCTGATAGAATATCTTGACTTTTACAATGAAGTCCATAGCGAAATCCACGGCATGAAGCGGGTGGATAGTCGTGACTATCCAGTAAAAGCATTGAGGGAAGCTGTATTCAACGCTTTGGTGCATCGTGATTATGCCTTTAGTGGAAGCACGCTGGTGAGTTTGTATGAGGACAGGTTGGAGATTCTCTCTTTGGGAGGACTGGCTGAAGGAGCAACCTATCAGGATATGATGATGGGGGTATCCATACAGCGTAATCCTAAACTAGCAGAAATATTTTACAGGCTTCACTATATAGAAGCTTTCGGCACAGGAGTGCAGCGGATACTGAGAGCATATGAGGATAGCGGGAGGAAGCCCCAATTTCTGGTGTCGGATAATGCGGTTAAGGTTATTCTTCCTAATATCCATTATGAAGAGATTGAGGCAGAGAGAGGAATAGTTCGGGAGTCCAAAGTGGAATACGTTCCTGCTTCTAATATCACCGATGATACGAGAGTTTTAGAGGCCATTGCCTGTGGCTTGGACAGCCGCAAGGCATTGCAGGAAAAAATGAGCTTTTCCTTGACTAAGACGGTGAATATTCTGCGGCGGCTGCAGGATGAGGGCAGGATTGTACGCATTGGCAAAGGCAAGAATAGCCGTTATTTGGTAAAGAATTAATAAGGAAGTAATTTCCATTTTTAGGAGTGGCTGTAACATTTGTTACAGCCACTCCTTTTTTTATCCGCTATACTGTTTCCATAAATAAGAACAGTGCTAGAGGAGAGGGTTATCGTGGAGAATAAGATGTTTTGCTTCCAGTGCCAGGAAACTGCAGGCTGCAAGGGCTGCACTATGATGGGAGTCTGCGGCAAGACGCCGGAGGTGGCGGGTCTGCAGGATTTGCTGATTTATGTTACCAAGGGACTGTCGGCGGTGACGAGCAGGCTTAGGGCAGAGGGGAAAGATGTGGCCAGGGAGGTAAACCATCTG
>CAJOIN010000208.1 GCA_905234515.1 uncultured Selenomonas sp. | reverse complement strand
CAGGGCCTGGGGCACGATAACGGAGCCATCCTCCTGCTGATAATTTTCCAGAATGGCCGCCACCGTGCGGCCCACCGCCAGCCCGGAGCCGTTCAGCGTATGGGCAAATTCCGGCTTGGACTTGCTGTCCCTGCGGAACTTGATATTCGCCCGGCGTGCCTGATAATCAAGGCAGTTGGAGCAGGAGGAAATCTCCCGGTACTTGTGCTGGCTGGGGAACCAGACTTCCAGGTCATAGGTCTTGGCGGAAGTAAAGCTCATATCCCCGGTGCAGAGCTGCACCACGCGGTAGGGCAGCCCCAAAGCCTGCAGCACATCCTCCGCCGCCTGCACCATGGTCTCCAGTTCCTCCCAGGATTCCTCCGGCTTCGTGAACTTAATCATCTCCACCTTGTTGAACTGGTGCTGGCGGATAAGCCCCCTGGTATCACGGCCAGCACTGCCCGCCTCGGCGCGGAAGCAGGCCGTGTAGCAGGCATAGCGCTCCGGCAGCCTGGCGCCGTCCAATATCTCATCCCGATGGTAATTGGTCATTGGCACCTCGCCGGTAGGCACCAGATAGTAATCCAGCCCCTCCAGCTTGAACATATCCTCTGCAAACTTAGGCAGCTGGCCCGTGCCGATCATGCTGTCCTTGCTGGCAATGTAAGGAGCCAGCATCTCCGTATAGCCGTGCTTATTCGCATGGAGATCCATCATAAAGGCAATGCAGGCACGCTCCAGGTGGGCTCCCAGCCCCTTGTAGAACATGAAACGCGCCCCCGTGACCTTCGCTGCCCGGTCGGCGTCCAGGATATCCAGCTCCGTGCCCAGATCCCAATGGGCCTTCGGCTCAAAGGAGAACTCCCTGGGCTCTCCCCACCTGCGGACTTCCGGGTTCTCCGTATCGTCCTTGCCGATGGGCACATCCTCCTTCGGCATATTGGGGATATGCAGCAGGATATCCCGTAGCTTCTCCTCAGCCTCCTTCAGTTCCCCGTCAATGGCGGAAATCTTCGTGCCGATGGCGCGCACCTCGGCCTGGGCGCTTTCTGCATCCTCCCCGGCCTTCTTCATCTGGCCGATTTTCTTTGAGGCCGCATTGCGCTCCGCCTTCAGGGCCTCACCCTCCTGCAGCAGCTCCCGGCGCCTCTGCTCCAGCCGCTCGAAGTCCGACAAATCCAGCGGATTGCAGCGATTCTTCAGCATCTGCCTGACTTCCTCCAGATGCTCACGGACAAATTTGATATCCAGCACGTCTACCACTCCTAAATTCTGTGTTTTCAATGATGTATAACGAGGCAAAGGATGTCCCCCACTTCTTAAGTGGAGGTGTACATCTTAACAGACGGGAGCATATCTCCCGCCTCGTTGAAAGGCCGAGAGGAGGATTTGCCTACGGCAAATCTGGAACAATGGCCTTATAATTATAACGCAATTATTCAAGTTTTGCCAGAGGCAAAGCGCGGATGCCCAGGGCACGGGTGTCAAGCTTCCCTGCGGGCTGCCTGGGGCTTCGGCGGTCAGGGACAATTCCCATTGTACCTGAGCACCAGCATGGTTATATCATCGGACTGTTCTGCGCCCTGCACATGCTGCTGCAAGGCAGCCTTCATGCCCCGGATGATTTCCTCCGGCCCGTCCTCCGGGGAAAGCCGGTTCAAAGTCTCCTTGATGCGGGCCTCTGTAAAGAGGGCCTCTGCCTCATCTATGGCCTCCGACACCCCGTCCGTATAGAGAAAGAGGGTATCTCCCGGAGACAAATTCACTTTATCCTGCCCGTAAGGCATCTCCATCAGTCCCAGCACGCAGTGCTTCTCCATGGGCAGGAAATCATATTTTCCTCCCCTTGACAAAAGGGGCGGGCAGTGACCTCCATCTGCGTAAATGAAGTCACCTGTGGCAAGATCCAGCACTCCCATGAACACCGTGACAAACATGGCCGCTTCATTATTGCGGCAAAGCTGCACATTGGCTTCTTCCATGACTTCCGCCAAATTATCCGGCGTCCTGGCTGCCAGCATGGTATTTTTCAGCACGGACTGGGACTTGGCCATGAAAAGAGCCGCAGGCACTCCCTTGCCGGACACATCCGCTATGACCATCACCAAATGGCTTGCATCCCAAAGATAGAAGTCATAGAAATCCCCCCCCACATTCCTGGCAGCATCCATGGAGGCGTAGATATCAAAATCAGTCCTCTCCGGGAAGGCGGGGAAGGCATTGGGCAGCATATCCTCCTGAATCCTGGCGGCCACCTCCAGCTCCGTGCGTGCCCGCTCCTGCTCCGCGGCAGTTCTTTCCAGCCGTCCCATGTAATCCCTCAGGGTACCTGTCATATCATTGAAGGCTGCTGCCAGTTCCTCTATCTCGTCTCCCGTCCGGATATCCAGCTTATGGTCAAAATTGCCAGCGGAGATTTCCCTGACACCTGCTGCCAGGCGCCTGATGGGCCTGACCATACGGGCCGCCATGTGCCCGCTGGCATAAAAAATTAAGAGTGCCGCCGGCAATAGCAACAGTCCGGCTCTTAGATATGAGCCTACAAAATCCTGCTCGATTTCCTGCCGGAAAGAGGACATTTCCCCGCTGACAGCGCTGCTGACTTCCTCCACCGGGATCATGACTTCATCCTTATCCACCAGGATGCCAAGACTCCAGCCCACTGATTTAACGGGAGCAAAGGTCAGATAGTATTCCTCATCATTCCAGGCCACCGACATGGTACCGCTTTCCCCGGCAGTCATGGCTCTTACTGCCTCTGCCAGATTCTGCCCCTCCTGCTGACTGAGCTTTGTCAGGTCAGAAGCAGCAGACATGACACCTTCCTGCTGGGAGGAAAATATCACCTTCCCCTTGCCGTCCAGCACCAGGATTGTCTCGGAGGTTCCCAGAATTTCATTTACCACAGCCCGGTACATATCCTCCACGGCATAGCCGATGGCTGCCACCCCGGCAAAACCATTGCTGTCATAATAGGGCATCACACAGTCTACATTGAGATGGCCGTCTGCCCCTGGATAGGCCTCCGTAAAGGCAGGCTCCTTGACTTCCTGCCCCAGCTTGTACCAGGGGCGCTCCCTGGGCTCGTAGCCGGAAATAAATTCCTCCCGCTTGGCCTCGGAGGGGAAAATGCTCTTTTCTCCCGGAGCCGTGTCCACGCAAAGGAAATAGCCCTTCCCGGAAGCCACATATAAGGAGGTACGGTAATCATCAAAAAAACCGCTCATGGGCACCAGAGTGTCGGCAATATTTCCCGCCAAGTAAATTTCTGCCTGCAAACTTTCGTCTATGCCCTGCTGCCTCAGCCGGGGGCTGTAAAAGCTGTAGGGGGTTCCGGGGGCAATATCTGCCGCCTGCTCTGCCCTTGTCAGTGACCGGGGTTTGTACTCCTCGGGATGCTGCAGGATATGGCTCATAACGCGGGACAGGTACTCCACATCATCTGCCACGCCGGAAAGTTCCCTGTCCAGATGACGGGCNNNCCTGCCGCAGCCTTTCGATGGCGTGCTGCTCCGCATAGCCTCCCACCTTGTCCGTAAGGTAGCTGCCCACCTCAGATACCTGTCCCTCCATGATTTCCCGTGCTCCCTGCAGACCCCAAAAAGCTGCCAGTCCCACGGTCAGGAGAGCTGCCAGAATACCGGAAAAGGCCAAGCGCAGCACACGCCCGCGAATTGACAGCTTCACATTTATCCCCCCAACCTTAAACATCTGCACCAAAATAACCGCCAACGGCTTTCTCGTCACCGATGGCGGCTACCTACTCGCTATCATCTTATCCATGTTGTCGTGCTCCATGAGCTGGACTAGCCCATCGGACTCCCCTCCTAAATTTTCTTCATGTCGGCTGCCTCTGGAAGCGGAACACCTCGCTTCCTTTAGCTTGTCTCTATGATACCCTAAAAAGACCTCGCTGTCAAGAAGTTTTTGAATATTTTTAAGCAAAAATCATCAACAAAAAACCGGGGCACAGCCCGGAATGTTTCTCTCTGGTGCGGTCGATGGGACTTGAACCCATACGTCTTGTGAACACTACCCCCTCAAAGTAGCGCGTCTGCCAATTCCGCCACGACCGCATGTTCAATATTTATTTGCTCTATGGATAAGTGCTATCGCACCATCATTCAATATGGTGCGGTCGAGAGGACTTGAACCTCCACGGTGTTGCCACCACTAGCGCCTGAAGCTAGCGCGTCTGCCATTCCGCCACGACCGCATGATGAAATTTTAACACAAGTGAAAGGAAGTTGTCAAGAGTGGTGCCGAGGACCGGAATCGAACCGGTATGATTGTTTCCAATCGACGGATTTTAAGTCCGTTGCGTCTGCCAGTTTCGCCACCCCGGCAGCATATGAAAAGATGGAGCGGGTGATGGGAATCGAACCCACGTGATCAGCTTGGAAGGCTGGAGCTCTACCATTGAGCTACACCCGCATGAAAGCAAGTGGAGCTGGCGAGAGGAATTGAACCCCCAACCTGCTGATTACAAGTCAGCTGCTCTACCGATTGAGCTACACCAGCTTGATAAATGGTGCCTCAGAGCGGAATCGAACCACTGACACGGGGATTTTCAGTCCCCTGCTCTACCAACTGAGCTACCGAGGCATTTAACAAGTCAGAATATATAACGCCAAAGGCGATATAAGCAAGTGGCGACCCGAAGGAGACTTGAACTCCTGACCTCCGCCGTGACAGGGCGGCGTTCTAACCAACTAAACTACCGGGCCATGGTTGCATCGCATATCAGCGATGATGAATATGGTGGGCGATAACAGGATCGAACTGCTGACATCCTGCTTGTAAGGCAGGCGCTCTCCCAGCTGAGCTAATCGCCCATATAATGGTGACCCACCACGGAATCGAACCGTGAACCTACTGATTAAGAGTCAGTTGCTCTGCCAGTTGAGCTAGTGAGTCATAATATTGGTGACGCGTATGGGATTCGAACCCATGAAGCCGCCGTGAAAGGGCGGTGTCTTAACCACTTGACCAACGCGCCGAAGTTAATGGTGGCTCACCCGGGATTCGAACCCGGGACACCCTGATTAAAAGTCAGGTGCTCTGCCAACTGAGCTAGTGAACCATTATCTGGCTGGGGTAGCTGGACTCGAACCAGCGGATGCGGGAGTCAAAGTCCCGTGCCTTAACCAACTTGGCTATACCCCAA
>CAJOIN010000207.1 GCA_905234515.1 uncultured Selenomonas sp. | reverse complement strand
ATCCAGCAAAAGCCCTAATTCCTGCATTATTTCCAGTCCCCCGGCAGCCAGCAATTTCTCTGCCAGTTCGCCGCCAAGTTTCTCAGCTTCGCTCTTGGCCCCGGTCAACTTGTCACGATACAAGCGGGCGCCGTCCAAAGAAGCAATCACCGCCTCCAGCTTCAGGCACTCACCTTCCACAGACCCAAAGACCCCCACAGGCACCTGGCAGCCGCCCTCCACCTTGGCGAGAAAGGCCCTCTCTCCTCCGGCGCAGCACACCATATCCTCATCATTGAGGAAGGAAATCATCTGCAGCAGTTCCGCATCATTGCCACGGGCCTCGATGGCCAAGGCTCCCTGCCCCACAGCGGGAAGCATCATCTCCCGGGGCAGCACCTCGGTAATTCTATCTGCAAAACCAAGGCGGGTAAGCCCTGCCACCGCCAAGACAATGGCGTCAAAGTTCTCCTCCTCCAGCTTCCGCAGGCGGGTATTCACATTACCCCGCAAATCCCGGATAGTAAGGTCAGGACGGGCATGCAGGAGCTGTGCCTTGCGGCGCAGACTGGAGGTGCCCACCTTGGCTCCCTTGGGCAAGTCCTCAAAATGGCCGTATTTAAGGCTGACCACGGCATCGCCGGGGTCAGCCCTCTTGGTAATGGCTGCAATGATAAGACCCTCCGGCACCTCTGTGGGCATGTCCTTCAGACTGTGCACCGCAATGTCGATGCCCCCTGAGAGCATTTCCTCCTCCAATTCCTTGGTAAAGAGGCCCTTGCCCCCAATCTTGGCCAGGGGGGCGTCCAGAATCTTATCACCCTTGGTGGTCATGAGTTTCTTTTCCACCTGCAGGCCGGGATATTCTTTTCTCAAACAGTCCGCCACATAGTCAGCCTGCCAAAGGGCCAGCTTACTGCTGCGCGTACCGATAACTATCTTTTTCCTCACTCTTGGTCTCTCCTATGGTATCCAGCTTAAAGAGGGCCCGCATGGCCTCAAGGTAGAATTCCTCCTGCTCTGTGCCCGCAGCAGCGGCGAGCTTCATCATGGGCATGCGCAGGATTTTCCTTACAATCATGTGGCTCATGTGCTCCACCTGGCGCCACTGGGCCTCGCTGAGGTCCGGCAACTTGGAGGCAGAACGGCGCACTTCTCTCGCCCTGATACGCTCGCAGCGGTTGGACAGATGGGCCATCAAAGGCTGGAAGGAGAGGTATTGGAAGCGTTTTTCTATGGCCTCCACTTCCTCCTCCACAATCTTCAGGGCTGCCTTGGCCTCCTGGCGGCGCTCCGCCACATGCTCGTCCACCACGGCTTCCAGGGAGTCGATATTGTAGAGGGTCACGCCCTTGATATCCGCCACCTCCGGGTCCACATCCCGGGGCACCGCAATGTCAATGAAGAACAGGGGATGGCCTTTTCTTTTGGCCATCAGCTGCTGGGTTTCCCAAGGCTTGATTACGTAGTGGGGCGCCCCCGTGGAGGTGACAATCACATCCACATCCACCGCCCGCTTCATGGCCTGATTCCAAGGCACAGCCTCCCCGGCAAATTCCTTGGCCAGCACTTCGGCCTTGTCCAAATGGCGATTAGCCACCAGGATTTTTTCCACGCCCCGGGCCACCAAATGCTGGGCCGTAAGCTCAGCCATCTTTCCGGCACCAAAAATCAAGGCGCTGGCGCCATTAAGGTTCCCCAGCTCCTGACGGGCCAGCTCCACAGCAGCGTAGCTGACGGACACGGAATTATAGGCAATGCGGGTCTCAGTGCGCACCCTCTTGCCCGTGGCAATGGCACGGTGGAAAAGGGTGTTGATGACGGTACTGGTGGTGCCGGCCTCCCGGGACAGGGCATAGGCCTCCTTCACCTGGGAGAGAATCTGCCCCTCCCCCAGCACCAAAGAGTCCAGGCTGGAAGCCACCAGGAACAGGTGCCTGATGCACTCCTCATCCACAAACTTATATAGATATGCGTCGATGTTCTCCTCGTTCCCCGTCAGGTCAAAGAGGAACTGCTTAAGGGTAGCCTCATCAGCAGAAGCATCATCCACCACCGCATATATCTCGCTGCGGTTGCAGGTGGAGAGGACCACCATCTCCTGGATGCCCTCATACTCTGACATATTCATGAGGCCCTGGCGCACAGCTGCCTTGGCAAGGGAAAAACGCTCCCTCACCTCCACCGGCGCAGTCTTATGATTCAGTCCCAACATCAGTAATTGCATTTCTTATCTCAGCCTCCGCCTGGGCCACAGCCCCATTCCTCACTAATTCCAATACACGTGGCGACAAGGCCTGCCGCCAAAAATCCTGCCGTTCCTCGCTGCCTGCGAGCTTCTCCTTCATTTCCAAGCGCATTTCCTTAAGCTTTTCCAGCCAAAGGCCAAAGCTCTCCGGGAACTTCTGCTCAAGCTCCCTGCGCATAGCCCTGGCAAATCCGGGGCTGGCCCCCTCGGTAGAAACGGTCACCAGCAAATCACCACGCCTGAAACTGGCAGGCACAGTAAAGTCCGTCATTTCCGGCTCAGTCACATCATTGACCAGGGCCCCTGCCTCCCGGGCCTCAATTGCTGCCAGTTCATTGACCTCACGGCTGTCGGTAGCACAGAACACCAGCAAGGGGTTCATGCCCTTCAGCATGCCCTCCATATAGTTCAGTTCATACCAATCCACCAAGCCTGCCTGGGCCAGCTCCAAAAGACGCTCCGTAAGCTTAGGGGCTATAAGGGTAATACTCCCCCCCGCCGTCAGAAGGCCCATGACCTTCCGCTCGGCCACCTTTCCTCCTCCCACGACAATACAGCGCCTGCCCGTCAGGTCCAGGTTCATAGGGTAAAACAAAATGCCAACGCCTCAACTTTCGAACTTGTGAACGACTGTCAATTACGAATCCGATTCACTCTTTATATTCTCTACTTATTATAACCTTTCCTGCCGGGAAATCAAAGAGATTTCCATCGATGGTGATAAAAATCTTAATGCAGACATATTCCCCTACGCACTATGAATGCTGGTAACTTGACTCAAGTTATCAGTGTTGCATAAAATCTTGCAAATATGAACACATTGGGTTATAATATCAATACAGGAGGTGCGTCATCATGGCACAAGCAACATTCAGTGTTCGAATGGACAGCAATCTGAAAAAGCAATTTGATTCACTATGCGCCGATTTCGGTATGACAGCTTCCACAGCCTTCAACGTATTTGCCAAGGCGGTAGTGAGGGAGCGCCGCATCCCATTCGAGATTTCTTCACCTGCCCAGTCTGAGATTACTCGTGAAAGTGCTCTGCAGGCATTCCGCACCCTCCGTCAAAGTGCAAAAGAAAACGGCCTACAGGGTATGACCATGGACGAAATCAATCAGGAAATAGCTCTCGCCAGGAGTGAGCGTTCATGATCTATGCCGTAATTGATACCAATATTCTCGTAGCTGCTCTACTTTCTAAGCATGACGATTCAGCAACAGTTCAAGTCATCGAGCATATATTCAA
>CAJOIN010000206.1 GCA_905234515.1 uncultured Selenomonas sp. | reverse complement strand
CAATGCTGTGCTGATAGTATAAAGTGCCTGCGGCAATGCCCACCCCCACAAAGTAGAGGCTGTCCATTGCGAGCATCATGCCCACCGCAAAGAAGCAGGCCACGCAAACAACGTGCATTGCCTTGGATATAGCAAACGCTCCCTGAGCGCCATAAGAAACCGCCAGAGAATGGAGCCCCTGGCTTTTGTCAAACTCCTCATCCTGGGCGCCGTACATGGCGTCAAAGGCGCCAATCCACAGAGCCACCGCCGTGCAGAGAATCACCATAGGCAAATCTATGGTGCCGCGCACTGCCACCCAGCCCCCGGCAGGAGCCATGGCAATAGCCAGCCCCAGGAAAAGGTGCACCCAGCCCGTAATCCGCTTCATATAAGGATAGACAAGGCAAGGCAGAGCCGCCACTGGCAGCAGGTAGAGGCAGATGGGCTGAAGCTGGGCCACGGAAAACACCATAAGCGCCAGGCAGATGATGATAAACACCACCGCCTCACGTCTGGTGATTTTCCCCCGTACCATGGCACGATAAGCCATGCGTGGCTGCTGGCTGTCGTATTTCAGGTCAGCCAGATTGTCCATAGCCATAGCCGCAGCCCGCCCCGTAGTAATGGCCAGAGCCACCCAGAGAAGCACCATAGGCTCCGGGTGCCCGTCAGCGGCCAAAACCGCAGCCATCAGGCCAAAGGGCAGGTCGAAGATAGTATGATGGAGAGCCACATTATTGATATGGGCCTTCAAGCTAATCAATCCAGTCCTAACTCCTTCCATTTTGCATCCACCCTGGCCTTAACTTCCTCAGGGGTGGCCACCTCCTCAGGCCATTCCCTTGCATGACCTTCTTCAGGCCAGGTCTTGGTGGCATCAATGCCCAGCTTGGCTCCCCACTTGGCCATGGGAGAAGAATGATCCAACACGTCCAAAGGACCGTGGACAATCTCCAAATCGTGGTCTGCGTCGATATTGTTGAATACCCGCCAGGCCACCTGGGCATAATCCTGCACATCCACATGGTCGTCCACCACGATGATCATCTTCACGTTCATCATCTGGCCCATGCCCCAGAGGGCGTGCATGACCTTTCGGGCATGCATGGGGAACTGCTTCTTGATGGAGACGATGCAGCAGTCATGGAAAACGCCCTCAATGGGCATGTTGATATCCTTCACCTCTGGCAGCATCTGCTGAAGCAGGGGCAGGAAAATCCGCTCTGTAGCCTTGGCCAGATAAGCATCCTCCATGGGAGGGCGTCCCACCACCGTGGCAAAGTAAATGGGGTCCTTGCGATGGGTAATGGCCGTGATATGGAATACGGGATATTCGTCTGCCAAAGAATAATAACCCGTATGGTCGCCGAAGGGTCCCTCGATGCGGCTCTCATGGGGCAGCACATAACCCTCCAGAATGATTTCCGCCGTGGCGGGCACCTCGATATCCACGGTCTTGCACTTCACCATTTCCACAGACTTGTGCCTGAGGAACCCCGCAAAGACCATTTCGTCAATATCCCTTGGCAGGGGTGCAGTAGCCGCATATGTTAGCACCGGGTCCGTGCCGATAGCCACGGCGCACTCAATCTTCTCTCCCCCGGCTGCTTCCATATCACGATAGTTCTCCGCTCCGTTCTTGTGGATATGCCAATGCATGCCCGTGGTGCGGCTGTCGTATTTCTGCAGGCGGTACATGCCCACATTGCGCTTGCCGGTCTTGGGATTTTTCGTAAAGACCAGGGGCAGGGTCACAAAGGGCCCGCCATCATTAGGCCAGCACTTCAAAATGGGAATCTCATCCAGATTGGGATTCTCCGTCTCCACCACTTCCTGGCAGGGGGCGGATTTCACATACTTGGGGAAATTCACCGCCCGCTTGATCATGGGAATCATGGTGACCACGCTCATCTTGTTCTGCAGGGACACATAGGGCAGCTTCAGCATCTCCCTAAGCTCGTCTGCAATGTCGTCCAGCTTCTCCACGCCCATAGCCAGGGACATGCGCTCATAGCTGCCAAAGGCATTGATGAGCACAGGCATCTTGGAGCCCTTCACATTCTCAAAGAGCAGGGCCACATTTTTGTCAGCCGGCCCCTTGGAAACACGGTCCACAATTTCTGTAATTTCCAGCTCCGGGTCCACTTCCGTCTTGATACGCTTCAAAAGCCCACGGTTTTCCAGTTCCCCCATGAACTCACGCAAGTCTTTGTATGCCAAAAAGATTCCTCCTTATTTATGCAAAACATAGCGGACTATGAAATAGCCCACCCCGTACAAGAGGAACATGGGCAAAGCAATCATAGACTGCGTGAAAACATCCGGCGTGGGAGTGATGATGGCACCTATCACGAAGGACAGGAAAATCACAATGCGGAAATGGCGCTTCAAAAACGCCGAGCTGATAAGCCCCATCTTGCCCAGAATGGTAATAATCAAAGGCAGCTCAAAGACAAAGCCAAAGGGCAGCACAAAGGTCAGCACAAAGTCAAAGTACTTGTCCACCGAGAACATGGCCTCCAGGTCACCGCCCCCAAAGCTCATGAAGAACTTCACCGCCGTGGGCAGCACCAGAAAAAAGGAAAAGGCCAGGCCAATGAAAAAGAGCACTACCGACGAAGGCACTATCAGCCCCAGCACCATGCGTTCCCTCACCGTAAGGGCCGGCAAAAAGAACCGCCACACATGGAAGAACACCACAGGCAAAGCCAGCAGGAAACCTACAAACACTGCCACCTTCAAATAAGTGAAGAAAGCCTCAGAAGGCTGCATATAATAGAGCTTCCCCACGGGCAGGGTGAGGTAGTGCATGATGGTCTCAATGAAGTAATAGCCCACACAGCTGCCCAGGGCCACCGCTATCAGGCATTTGATAAGGCGGCTTCGGAGCTCTGTCAGGTGAGCTGTCAGGCTCATGCTGCCGTCATCATCCGTGACCTCCGTCACTTCGGAAATGATTTCCGAAGTATTTTCGGGGACTGCCGGCAGAGCCTGCTCCGATGTATTGTTATTTTCTACTTCTGCCAAATCCATTCACCCGGTCCATCAGCCCTTGGGCTGCGCGTCATTCTTCTCAGCCAGTTCCTTGGTCTGATCAGTCACATTCACCATCTTGTCCTCCGGCTTATCCTGCTCCACCGTAGCAGACTTAAACTCCCGGATGCTCTTACCCAAAGCCTTGCCCACATCAGGCAGCTTGCCAGGGCCAAAAAGCAGCAGGCCGATAATCAGGATAATTATGAGTTCTGGTACACCTAAACCGAACATTATCAATCCCTCCGTTTACGATAAATACAACTATAATATTATAACGCAATTACGACGCGCAAGCTAGTCCCTTTGGGGGATTCAGATTTTGCCAACATACAAAATCCCCTATTGGCATTTTCAACCGTAAGGTTATAACGCCATTGTTCAAATTTTGCCGAAGGCAAAATCCTCCAATTAGCGTTTCAACGAGAGCCACCCCCATCTATAGAGATGGGGGACATCTTCTTCCTCGTTATAACACAAAAATTTCCCTCTTAAGTTCCCCCCACAAAATCACGATAATATGAGTAGCAGAATTTCACATATCAGGAAATATGCCTAGCGCATATATTCAGGGAGGAACACATCATGAAAACTTTTGTGCACTCGGGGGGGGCAAACGTCTGACTGCTCCCGCAAATATGGCCATGCATCGGGAAGGACAAATGCATCCTTCTCTTCTTCGTATGTTCTCATAGGAAGGAGGAAGGCCATCATGTCCATGCAAATAAAAAGCAACATGCCCGCCGTCAATATATTGAACAGGCTGAATGCCAACAGCAGCAACCTTGCAAAAAGTCTCCAGCAGCTTTCCACCGGCATGAAGATAAACAGTGCCGGGGATGACA
This sequence comes from uncultured Selenomonas sp., assembly GCA_905234515.1. Taxonomy (GTDB): domain Bacteria; phylum Bacillota; class Negativicutes; order Selenomonadales; family Selenomonadaceae; genus Selenomonas_B. The sequence continues at coordinate 3,754 of CAJOIN010000206.1, read as the reverse complement.
CTTCCTCCTACACCATTTCCGAAAGTATGCGCATGCGGATAAGGGGCCTGGAACAGTGCAGCCGCAATGTGCTCTCCGGCCAGTCCCTGCTGAAGGTGGCCTTGGGCGGCTTGGAAGAAATCAAGAAATCCCTGGAAGAAATGACAGCCCTCTCCGAGCAGGCCGCCAACGACACCCTCACGGACAGCGACCGGGGCGCGGTGCAAAAAGTCTTTGCCCAGCTCAGGGAAAACATCGACGATATAGCCGTGGGCACCAACTTCAACGGCATTACGCCCCTGCATCCCCTGCGGGGGCAAGCTGGATGTGGTGTTTTTAGTGGATACCACTACCACCATGAGCCCATATATCAACAATGTCTCTGCCAATATGGCAGCCTTTACGGATAAACTGAATGACAGCAACACCGATTATCGCATCGCTGTTGTTTCCTTCAACGAGCAAGCCTCCGGCGTGGTCACAAGCTACAATGGAGGGGCAGACATGGGACAGGAAACCGCCGAAGAACTGTCCTTCACCGATGACAGTTCCGCTGTCACAGCCAAATTGGATCAAATTGCTTCTGAAATACTTGTAACTGATGAAAATGGTGCGCTTCTTCGGGGCATAGGTGGCCACTATGAACCGGAATCCGGCCTGGAAGGAGTTCAGAAAGCCCTTTCCCTCACAGGCTGGCGTGATGATGCCAACCGCCAGATTATTGTAATCTCTGATGCTTCTTTCCATAACAGCAGTGACACATTGGGCATAGAATCGATACAGCGAACCGACAGCAATCCCTATGGCTACGGCACTGCACCTGCCGATTACCAGGATGTGAACGATATTATCGCCGAACTGCAAAGTTCAAACACCCGCCTTTCCGCAGTGACGTTGGATTACGAAAGGGCTGATATTGACAACTCCCCTGCCACAGAATGGGGCTGGCTGGCCTCCGCCACAGGCGGCGAAGTCCTCAATCTCAACGGGAATTATGGAGCCAACCTCTCCTACATTGCCACCGCCGCCACCGAGGCCATGACAGGCAGCGTCACCGGGGACGATGGCATTGAGTGGCGGGACATCCTCACTGCCGACAACGGCTTTTCCCTTGGCTCTGCCTTTATCACCAACACCTCCATCCACACCGGCCCCAAGGCCAATGAATCCGTGGTCATCCCCCTCTTCGACCACACCGCCAAACGGCTGAAGCTGGACACCCTGGACATCAACACCAGGGAGCAGGCCCTCTACACCCGTGAGTGCCTGGACATAGTCATCCAGAAAGTCCTCGACCACGCCACCATGTACGGGGCCTATGTGAACCGGCTGGAAGCCGCCAACGAAAACCTCACCATTGCCATCGAAAACACCATGGGCTCAGAAAGCACCATCCGCGATGCCGACATGGCCCAGGCCATGGTGTACTTCACCCGCAACAACATCCTCATGGAAGCCTCAAAAACCATGCTGGCCCAAGCCAACCACGAATCGGAAGGAGTGCTTTCCTTGCTAGGATAAGAAAAAGTCCATACACGTCAATGGCCCCGGCAGCAGCCGGGGCCTTAGCTTTGAAAGATAAAACTGTCACTAAACTCTTTTGCTGTGACTATCTGGATTCCCTCGTAGTCCTTTATCACCAGCAAATCCTTGTCACCACTGACAATATACTTGGCCTCAGCATCAACAGCACAGGATATAAATTTGTCATCATCAGGATCACGACAGATGCATAAGGACGTTGCAGGCTCGAAAATCCTAATCTGCGAAATAAAAGGAGCAAGCACATCTCTTCTCAGCCTTCCCTGCTTGCGCTCAATCATTTCAGCGACCACTTCTTCATATTCGGCAATTATAGATGGAGTACCACAAACCTGAAACCTATGCGCCATGGCTGCCTCAAGGATTTTTCTTGGAATTCCACCGAAGAAGACTGCCGATATAACCACATTGGTATCTATCACAATTTTCATTTGCGCTTGCGCCTTCTAACATCCTTAATGACCTCCGACACATCCTCTTCCTGATAACCAACTGATGCCGCCCACTCTTTGGCCTCGTCAAGATGCGCCAAAAACTCCTGCTGTGTAGGCAGTTTGACTGGCTTCATCATAATGATGCCATCGGCAGCATAAACAGCCAGCCTGTCGCCATCAGCAATGGAAAGTGCCGCCCTCATGCCTGCTGGCAAGACCACTTGGCCTTTGGAAGAAACCGTTACTACATCCATATATGTCCCTCCATTCGTAAGAATATCTTACTTTTAGTATATCATACACAAATTCAATCAACAACACTTTGCTTGTATATTTATCGCCCCCACAGGGCAATCCTCTGCCGCTTGCCAAGCGTCATCTACAGCGTAGTCCGGCAGTTCACGATAACCCTCTGCCAGACCCTTCTCCCCCATCCTGAACCCCTCAGGACAGGCCTGGGCACAAAGGCCGCAGGCCACACAAAGGTTTTCGTCCACATACCCCCTCATGATTGCTCCTTTCTTACACCTGCCCCGTTGAACTCAGGCACATATTCTTCACTGGCAGCCCGCCTTTCCTGGGTGTAGCAGCGGGTAATGCCAAGCCCTGCGGCATGTTCCACTACAGAGTCATACTCGAAGGTTGTAAGCCGCCTTTTCAGGTTCTTGTGCTCACCCGCCCGGTACATGGGCGTATACTGGCTCATAAGGCTAATTTGCACCCTGTCCCCAAATTCCTGCCAAAGCCAGTCCAGAATCTTCATGCTCTCCCGGCGGTGCCCCGGCAACACCATATGCCTTACAATCATCCCCCCGGACAGACTGCCGTCCTCATTAAACTTGAGGGACCCCACCTGTTCAAACATGGCCTTGATAGCAGCCCTGGCAACCTGCGGATAATCCTCCGCCTCCGAATATGCCTTGGCGCTTTCTTTGCTGAAATACTTTAGGTCAGGCAAGTAAATATCCACCAGCCCCTGCAAGGCCTTGATGGTTTCCACCTGCTCATAGGCTCCGGAATTATAGATAACGGGCAATCCGAATCCTTTTCCCTTGGCCAGCTGCAAGGCCTCGATAATCTGCGGCACATAATGGGTAGGCGTCACCAAGTCCAGGGTAGCAGCTCCCCGTTCCTGCTGCTCCAGGAAAATCTCTGCCAGCCGCTCTACAGTTACCTCTTCACCCTTGCCCCCATGGCTGATTTCATGGTTCTGGCAAAAACAGCAACGCAGATTGCAGCAGGAGAAAAAGACCGTGCCCGCCCCCTTGTCGCCCGTGAGGCAGGGCTCTTCCCAGGGGTGCAGGGAGACAAGGGCCACCCTCGCCTTATCCCCAGCCCCACAGAAGCCGGTCCCTTTATATCTGTCCACGCCGCAATCCCTGGGGCAGAGGCGGCAGTTATGCAGATCAATGGTCATTTCTTACACTCTCCTTGGTAAAAAGGCTATCACCTGCCATAAGGGTTGGCAAGAGGATTTCTGAAATTTGCCTAAAAACTCTTTTAAGATATGAACAGAGTGCTATAACTCGGAATAAGATATCCCCTTGCTCTTCAGCTGGTGGTGGCCAATATAATAACATGCAATAGCGCATATCTCCCGCCTCGTTGAAACACCAATTGGAAGATTTTGCCTACGGCAAAATTTGAACAATGGTGTTATAATGAATGAGTTGAAACTGCATATCAGAGAGCTTAGGCCTTTACATTGTTACAATTTTCACTATTCTAAGGAGGAATTTCATGTCCGAAGAAGAACTTGCCCGGGTGCGGAAATCCACGCCCCATTTTTTCTGGGAGCT
>CAJOIN010000205.1 GCA_905234515.1 uncultured Selenomonas sp. | reverse complement strand
GTAGGGTAAATCTAGCTTGAGCCATATATATAATATACGCTAAGTCATGCCATGGCAAGCCTTTCATTAAAGAGAAATGGAGGTGGAAACCACCTCCATACCTCATCATATCATATATGCTTGACTGACAATCAAGACTCTTACTTCTTGTCGCTTTCCGTGAACTCTGCATCCACCACGTCATCATCAGCCTTGGCCTGCTGCTGGGCAGCACCTTGCGCACCTGCAGCGTCAGCGCCGGGAGCGCCCTGGGCGCCTGCAGCAGCCTGAGCAGCCTGGTAAGCAGCGGCGGACAGCTCATAGAGGGGCTTCTGAAGTTCTTCCGTAGCCTTCTTGATAGCCTCGGTATCAGTGCCCTTCAAGGCCTCCTTCACCTTCTCAGCTGCTGCCTGGACTTCCTTGACCTTGGCCTGGTCAGCCTTGTCGCCCAGGTCCTTGATGGTCTTCTCAGCCTGGTAAACCATCTGCTCAGCAGTGTTCTTGGCATCCACAGCCTCTTTCTGCTTCTTGTCCTCAGCTGCATGGGCCTCGGCTTCCTTCACCATGCGGTCGATATCTTCCTTGCTCATGCCGCCATCAGACTGAATGGTGATTTTCTGCTCCTTGCCAGTGCCCAGGTCCTTAGCGGAAACATGCACGATACCATTGGCATCGATATCGAAGGAAACCTCGATACGTGGCACACCGCGCGGTGCGGGAGGAATATCGGAGAGCTCGAAGCGGCCCAGGGTCTTGTTGCCTGCAGCCATCTCGCGCTCGCCCTGGAGCACATGGATGTCAACAGAGGGCTGGTTATCAGCAGCGGTGGAGAACACCTGGCTCTTATGGGTCGGGATGGTGGTGTTGCGCTCGATGAGCTTGGTGCAAACGCCGCCCAGAGTCTCAATGCCAAGAGACAGCGGCGTAACGTCCAGCAGCAGCACGTCCTTGACCTCGCCTACCAGCACACCGCCCTGGATGGCAGCGCCCACGGACACGCACTCGTCCGGGTTCACGCCCTTGGAAGGCTCTTTGTTCAGAATCTTGCGGATGGCATCCTGCACAGCGGGGATACGGGAAGAACCGCCCACCAGAATAATCTTGTTGATATCGCTGCCGGAAAGGTCAGCATCTGCCATAGCCTTGTGAGTAGGCTCCATGGTGCGCTCAACCAGGTCGCGGGTCAGCTCATCGAACTTGGCGCGGGAAAGGGTCAGGTCCAAATGCTTCGGGCCAGTTGCGTCTGCCGTGATGAAGGGCAGGTTGATGTTGGTCTGGGTCATGCTGGAAAGCTCAATCTTGGCCTTCTCAGCAGCCTCGATGAGGCGCTGGGCGCTCATCTTGTCCTGGGAAAGGTCGATGCCGTTCTCTTTCTTGAACTCCTCAACCATCCAGTCCATGACAGCCTTATCGAAGTCATCGCCGCCCAGGTGAGTATCACCGTTGGTAGCCAGCACTTCGAAAGTGCCGCCGGAAAGCTCCAGGATGGACACATCGAAGGTACCGCCGCCCAGGTCAAAGACCAGCACAGTCTCGTCCTCATCCTTGTCCAGGCCGTAAGCCAGCGCTGCTGCCGTCGGCTCGTTGATGATACGGAGAACTTCCAGTCCGGCAATGCGGCCAGCGTCCTTGGTAGCCTGACGCTGGCTGTCGTTGAAGTAAGCCGGCACCGTGATGACAGCCTGGGAAACAGTCTCACCCAGATAAGCCTCAGCATCAGCCTTCAGCTTCTGGAGCACCATAGCGGAAATCTCCTGGGGAGTATAATCCTTGCCATCCACGTTGACCTTGTAGTCGCTCTCGCCCATATGACGCTTGATGGAAGCGATGGTGCGGTCCGGGTTGGACACAGCCTGACGCTTAGCCAGCTGGCCCACAAGACGCTGGCCGTCCTTGGTGAAACCAACTACGGACGGGGTAATACGGCTGCCCTCCGGATTCGTGATAACAGTAGGCTCGCCGCCTTCCATCACAGAAACAACGGAGTTAGTAGTACCTAAGTCAATACCAATAACCTTAGACATGATAATCCTCCTAAATATATAAACTTGCTATTATAAACATAAGGAACACGCGTTTCCAGCGCCCAAGGATGGGCGCTCCGCAACCCTAAGCCACGTGAAGTGGCGCCGGGTTGCAGTTTTCTTTTGGTTCCTTTAGCTGTTAGCTACAACCTGCACCATGCTGGGACGAATCACGCGTCCTTTCACCATGTAGCCCTTCTGGAGCTCCTGGGCGATGGTCTCATCCTCCAGGTCCGGGTTTTCCACCCGCATGACCGCCTGATGGAAGTTAGGGTCAAACTTCTGCCCTTCCACCTCAATATGCTCAAGGCCGTTCTTCACCAGGACTTCCCCAAACTGCTTGAAGATCATCTCCACGCCCTGCTTGAAGGAGTCAATGTCCTTGGCCTCGGCAGCCATAGCTCTTTCGAAGTTGTCCAAGAGCGGCAGCATATCCTTCAGGATACCCTGGGTAACTACTGCCGAAAGCTCCTCCTTCTCCTTAGAGGTACGGCGGCGGAAATTCTCGAAATCAGCCTGCAGGCGCAAAGCCCGTTCTTCCTTTTCCTGTACCTGGGTCTTGAGACCTTCAATTTCTTCCTTGGCCAGGGTCAGCTCATCCTTTTCCTCGACGGCCTCCTGCTCGGCAGGTGCCTCGCCCTCAGCAGGAACTTCCTCCCCTTCCTCGGCCTCTTTGACCACGGCACGCTTGATTTCTTCCTTCATGTCCGCCAGCTTCTGCTCATCTTTTTTCTTGAGTTCTTCCTTAATAAATGATGGCAATTTCTTCACCCCTTATGGTCATCTCTGTACCGCTTCACCAGTTGTACTTTCTGATGACCTCGGTAAGATTGTCATTCATATATTCCAGCAGGCTCATGGCCTTGGCGTACTCCATGCGGGTAGGCCCCAGCACCGCAATGGTGCCCAGGAGCTCCCCGTTCAGATGGTAAGTCGCCGTAATGATGCTGCTGTCCTTCATGTGGGAATCCTCGTTTTCCTGGCCGATGGTAACCTCCAGGCCATCGCCCATATGGGCGTGGAGGATATCCTTGATAAGCTCCTCCTCCTCAAGCATCATCAAAGTGTGCTTGACCTTTTCCACATCGTGGAACTCAGGCTGGGTCAGCATCTGGGTAGTGCCACCCAGATAAAGCCTTTCCTGCTTGCCGGAGTCAAGAGCCCTGTTTACCACCTCAAGGGCAGATTCGTAAAGCCCCTCATCCCCTATTTCATCCCGGATGGGCAAAAGCCTCTCCGGTGAAATAGCCGACAAGGACTTGCCGGAGAGATTCTTGTTGATGACGGCAGCCATGCGCTGGAAATCCTCAAAAGTGGCGCCGTCCGGCATCTCCACAATCTTGTTCTCCACAAAGCCTGCGTCTGTCATCAGCACCGTAATGACCCGGCTGTCATCCAAGGGCAGAAACTGCAGCACCCTGAACTTCGCCTGAGTCATCTGGGGAGCCAGCACCAGGGAAACATTCTTGGTGACCTTGGAAATAATCCTGGCGGTCTCCTGAAACACCTGGTCAAGGCGGCGGACCCTGGCATGATACCAGTCATTGATAAGCTTCTTTTCCTCATCACTGACAGGTTTCGGCGGAATCAGCCCGTCTACATAGAAGCGGTATCCCTTGGAAGAAGGGATACGCCCCGAAGAAGTATGGAGCTGTTCCAGATAGCCCAGCATTTCCAAATCTGCCATCTCATTGCGGATGGTAGCAGGACTGACACCCAAATCATGCTTGCGCGCCAGGGTCCGTGACCCCACCGGCTCAGCCGTCTCGATGTAATCGTCGATAATGGCCTTCAGCACCAGTTGTTTGCGCGCATCAAGCTCCATTGGCATCCATCCACCTCCCCGGCTCCCCGACCTCTGTTAGCACTCTCATCAGTCGAGTGCTAACTTTGAATCTAATAAGAATATACACCGCATAAAACAAAAAGTCAAGTGTAAAAATCAAAAAGTCAAAAGGTGCACAACAAATAAGGATACCCGCCCCAAAAATGGCAGGTATCCCTTGGTTTGAAGGACCTTATCTCAAGGTCTCCACGTATCTCTTCAATTCCTCAGCCGCTTTGGTAACGCGGGAAAGGTTGGCCGTAATCTCCTGGGTGGAGGCAGCCTGCTCCTCGCTGATAGCGCCGGTGTTCTCAATGGACTTGGAAATGCCCTCCACTGCCTTGTTCATCTCAGTAAGGGTAGACTGGATTTTCTCAGTAGCCTCACGGGACTGCTCAGCCAGCTTTCTGACTTCCTCTGCCACGACAGCGAAACCACGGCCCTGCTCACCGGCACGGGCGGCCTCAATAGCAGCATTGAGACCTAACAGGTTGGTCTGCCCCGCAATATTCGTGATGAAGTCGATGACCTTGATGGTATCAGCATTCTTCTCCTGCAGGAACTTAGCCTGTTCTACCGACTCCTGCCCGGCTTTGGCGAGGGCGCTGGCGCTTTTAGCCACCTGTTCGACAGCCTCATAGACCGTCTGTGTAGATGTTGCAATTTCCTCGATAGAAGCAGCCAGCTTATTGGTTACCTCCTCATTCTGTCTGAGTTCCTCGGCCATAGATATTCCTCCTCAATCATGAATATTGTGATCATACCCTCAGGTCTGTATCCCTTTGAATGAATTCTTTCTGTTCTTATTCCACAAGCAGCGCAAAAAACCTGCTATGAAGGAAAATTTTTATCAAAGTTCCTTCCGCACCCTAAGAAAAGGCTCTGATACATATCCATAAGCATGTCCTGCCAGCAGTAATGCCAAAAGGCCCCGGCCTTCATGCTCCAGCCATATCCTGCCCTTGGGCCACTCCATATCCTCCAGCTGGCTGCGCCTCAGAATTGCCGCCGCCAAGCCTCCGGGGAAATTCTTTCCTGTATCGTGCATGGCCTGGGCCGCCTGGCTTCCATCCCCAGGCATAAAGAGCTCTCCCTTGGTATCCAGGTCAAATATCTCCTGCTTGCTTCTCTTTTCCGCCAGATAATCTCCCTCTTCCACCGCTGACATCATCAATCCATACTCTGACTGATGGAATAAGGCGGCAGCCATTTTTGTCAGCCTGTCCCCGGGCATAAGGCAGCCTGCCGGCAGCCATTGGAGGAATTCTCCTCTGACAGTTTCCGGTAAGTTATCCCAGGCTTCCGGCCCTGACAGCAAATCTATGCGCTCCACAGGCTGCTCCGCCAAAAGGCTCTCCAAAGGCTCTGCCTCTGCTTCGGCAAGATTTGGTGCCAACACCACAAACTCCTTGGCAGGATAGTCCTCCGCCACCGCACTGGCAAGGGTAGAAGCAAAGGGTTCCAAATCCCCATTATAATGAATAACAACGGTGACCACAGGAACCTCCCTCAGGACTCGAAGCTCCGCACATTCCTCTGCCAGCTTTTCTGCCGCCAGCATGAGTTTCACCAACAGGCTGCTGCTCTCCTCCTGAGGAGTATAGCAGAGCCTGACCACTTCACTGCCGGCCAGCCGCGCAGCCTTGACCGGTTCCTTCAAGGGCTCCGGCTTCAGATTTCTGCCTTTCAGCAGAGCCCGGAAGCTCTCCCGCCATTGGTTGGCTGTACGGGTGTATCTGGTGTACTTTGCCACATTCCCCAGCCAGCCCACAGCCGCCTTGGCTG
>CAJOIN010000204.1 GCA_905234515.1 uncultured Selenomonas sp. | reverse complement strand
GTTCTCTTGCTGGTACTGGGCTTTGTAGCGGCTCTTACCCTGGGCTTTGCCCTGGCTGGCTGGTCTCAGGATCATTCTGCGGCCAAGGAGCAGCAGCGCCAAGAGCAGGAGGCTCAGCTCAGGCTTAAGGAACAGAAGCTTTCGGAGCAGGAGTCAGACCTGAAGGAGGAAAGGGAACGCCTGGCCCGTCAGAAACAGGCTCTGGAGGCCCGACGCCAGGAAGTGGCGGAGAAGTCTGCCAGGCTCCAGGGACAAAACGACCAGCTGACAGAGGAGTCACAGAAGCCCGGTTTGGGCAGGCTCTTGGACAAGGTAACCGGCAAGGAGCAAGAGCGCAAAGAGGCCATGGAGGAAAACAGTCGTCAGAGTGCCCAGCTTGACAACGAGGCTGCCTCTGTAAAGCAGTCCATTGCTCAGGCCCAGGCTATGCTGGAGGAGCTGGACCAGCGCATAGACGATGTCCAGGCCATGCAGCAGGAGGCCAACAGGCTCCGCAGCAAGGTGGAAAGCGCCTATGAAGAAAACCGTGATACTGTGGATCAAGTCATTTTCTATGTGCAGCAGGGGGCGGAGATGTTCCAAGGACTGCTGGACAGTAAATAAATCAAATAAACTAAATGAAGGTGAAGATTTTGAAGAAAACATGGTGCAAATTAGCAGCAATGGTTATGGCCTTGACCGTATTTTTGGCCGGTTGCGGTGGTCAGGAAGCCAAGAAGGAGACCAAGGAGCTTCAGCCCCTGGCTATCGGCCTGATGCCGGATACTGATTCCCTGCCCTTCATCATTGCTCGTGAAAAGGGTTATTTTGCTGAGGAAGGCCTGACGGTTGACCTGCAGCAGTACAAGAGTGCCATGGACCGTGACTCTGCCCTCCAGAGCGGCAATCTGGACGGCGCCATCTCCGATATGCTGGCAGTGGCTTTTGCCAAGTCCGGCGGCTTTGATGTGAAGGTCACCTCCTTTACCGATGGCAGCTACAAGCTCATTGCCAGTGGCAGTGAGCCGGCCAAGTCCGTGAAGGAACTGGCTGGCAAGGATGTGTCTGTTTCCCGCAATACCATAATCGAGTACGTCACTGACCAGATTCTGGGCAAGGAGGGCATGGATGGCGAGAGTGTGAACAAGGTCATCATCCCCCAGATTCCCACCCGCCTGGAAATGCTCCAGAATGGCAAGCTGTCTGCAGCGACCCTGCCTGAGCCCATGGCCAGCATTGCCATCCACAACGGTTGCCGCTATATCACCGGCTCTGATGAGCTGGGCATTAACCCTGGTGTCATCATGTTCACCAGCGAAGCGGCTGAGAAGAAGGCTGAGGAAATCAAGGCCCTTTACCGCGCCTACAACAAGGCTGTGGCTTATCTCAACAACACTCCCCGTGAGGAGTACATGGACCTCGTGATTGAAAAGGGCGGTTTCCCTCCTGCAGCCAAGGAGGCCCTGAAGCTGCCTGACTATCATGAAGCAGCTCTGCCCAAGGAAAGCGATGTGGTGGACTGCATCAAGTGGCTTAACGACAAGGGCCTGGTGAAGGACAAGTACAGCTACAAAGATATTGTGCTGGATCTTTTCAAAAACTGATTTGAAGTGCTGAAGGATTTCAGGGCAAGGTGAGATGCTCCCTCTGTGAAAGGCAGTAATGACTGCCATCATGGGGGGAGTTCTTTTCTGGCAAGAGGAAGAGGGTGAAATCATGGCACAGCATGAACGCTGGATTCTTCATGTGGATATGGACTGCTTTTTTGCAGCGGTGGAGCAGAGAGATAATCCGGAGCTGCGGGGCAAACCTGTCATAGTCGGGGGCTTATCCGGCCGGGGGGTGGTGTCAACGGCCTCCTATGAAGCAAGGAAATACGGGGTTCATTCTGCCATGCCCATGGCAGTGGCAAGAAGGAAATGCCCTGATGGCATCTTTATGCAGGGCAATTATCCCCAATACGGGGCGGTGTCCGCACAGATTTTTGAGATTCTGTCCCATTTTTCCCCGCTGATAGAGCCCCTTTCTATTGACGAAGGTTTTCTGGACCTTACCGGCATGGAGCGTTTTACCAAGGGTCGCCTCAGAGATTACGGCTTGAAGCTGAAGCAGACTATTCTGGCTGAAACTGGTCTGGTGGCTTCCGTGGGGATTGCCCCAAACAAGTTTTTGGCCAAGCTGGGCTCGGATTTGGAAAAGCCTGACGGGCTGGTCATCATCCGCCCGGAGAATATAGAGCGCATACTTTGGCCCCTGCCCATCTCAAGGATTTGGGGCGTAGGCAGGAAGACGGAGGAAAGACTGGCTGCTTTCGGGTACCGTCATATTGGTGATATTGCCAAGAAAGATATAGATACCCTGCAAAAGCAGGTAGGGGGACGGCTGGCAAATCACCTCATGGAACTGGCCCATGGCAGGGACGACCGGCCTGTGGAACCACTAAGGGAAGTCCAATCCATCGGCAAGGAAAATACCTTTGAGGAGGACCTGAAATCCAGGCCGGAGGCGGAAAAGCATCTTCTCTCCCTGGCTGCCCAGGTGGGGTGGCGGCTACGGCGTGGGGGGAAGAATGCCCATACGGTGCAGATAAAGATCAGGCTCTCTGATTTTTCCACCTATACCCGTCAGAAAACCCTTACTGAGGCAGTTTGCTACGATGAGGACATTTATCGGGAAGCGAAAAATCTCTTTGACGCATTTGCCATCCCCGCCGGCAGCGGCATCCGCCTGCTGGGGGTCAGCTGCAGCGGCTTTGACGGCCCCAGTGAGATATCCCTCTTCAACGGGGAGGAAAAACGGAAGAAGGAAAGTCTCTATTCAGCCATTGATAAGATCAAGGCGAAGTTTGGTGAGGGGAAAATCGGCCATTTAGGAGAGTCGCGGGTCTTTGATTCTCTCAAGTAATGACTTGTTGTGATTGTTTGATATAGCAGGGGCTGCGTGATATAATCAAGATTGTTGCGTCGGCAGCAAGTCAAATAAAATCAAAGGACTATTTATGAATACTAGCGGAATTAACATCAGTCATTTGACAGTCAGTTATCAAAAGAATAGAAAAGAATTCCCCGTGCTGTCGGATGTCAGCCTGCACGTCCCGGGGGGGACGGTTTGCGCTGTCATTGGCCCTTCGGGATGCGGCAAGTCCACTCTGCTGAAGGTGGCGGCCGGGCTTATCAAAGGCTATGAGGGACAGGTGACCATAGGGGGAGTTCCTCTGGATACCAGAAAGATGACCATCGGCTTTATGCCCCAGAGCTACGGGCTTCTGCCCTGGCGCACGGTGGCGGATAATATCCGTCTGGGCCGCAAAGTCAAGGGCCTCTGGCAGGCGGAGGATGAAGAGAAGTTGAAGGAACTCTCTTCCCGTTTGGGACTGGAAGGCCTTTTGGAGCGCTATCCCCATGAGCTTTCCGGGGGCCAGCAGCAGAGAGTAAGCCTGGCCCGGGTGTTCTGCAGCCTGATGTGCTGCTGATGGATGAGCCCTTCTCTGCCCTTGATGCCATCACCCGGGAGGAAATGCAGGATGTCTTCCGCAAGCTGTGGCAGCAGGAGTCTGTCACCACCATTCTGGTGACCCACTATGTGGAGGAGGCCCTGTACCTGGGGAGGCAGATTGCGGTGATGGGGGGCGGCGGCCAGATTTCCGAGCTTCTGGAAAATCCCGCCGGGGACCAGCTCCTGCACCGCAGCGATCCAAAGTTCTTTGAATTGGGCCGTCAGCTGCGCAAAAAGCTCCGGCCTGAGGAAAATGAGCTTTCGGCTGAGGGAGGTGACAGGGGATGAATTTCCGCAAGACTCGTGGTGTGCTCCTGTCCTACCTTTTGGGAGCCGTCTTCCTGATTATCCTCTGGCAGCTTGTGGCCATGCTCATGCATCGACCCATCGTGCCGGTGCCGGAGAAGGTGTTTCAGCGGCTGGCCCAGGTGTTCACGGGGGATATTGCCGTCCATGCCCTTTATAGCATGTGGCGCATTTGGGCAGGCCTGTTCCTGGCGGTGCTGGTGGGCTATCCCCTGGGCTGCGCCATGGGGTATTTTGCCAAGGCAGACAAGTATCTGGCACCTTTGGTATACCTTACCTATCCCATTCCCAAGATCGCCCTGCTGCCCATCCTGATGCTGCTGGCAGGAGTGGGGGAGATGTCAAAGATCATCATGATCTTCCTCATCATCGTCTTTCAGGTCATCGTGGCGGTGCGGGATGCCATCAAGGCCATCCCGGAGGAGACTTACTATCCCCTGTACTCCCTGGGAGCCAGATTCCGGCAGATTCTCAGGGAGGTCATCTTCCCTGCTTCCCTGCCGAAGTTCATCACCGCCGTGCGCGTAGCCATGGCCACCGCCATTTCTGTGCTGTTCTTCACGGAAACCTTCGGCACCCAGTACGGCATGGGCTACTACATCATGGATGCCTGGCTGCGGGTGAATTACCTTGATATGTACGCAGGCATCGTGGTGCTGAGCCTCATAGGGCTGTGCCTGTTCGGCATCATCGATATGGTAGAAGCCAGAGCCTGCAGGTGGCAGAAGTAAGCAGGCTCAATTATTCATCAACAGGAAAATCTCCCTGGACAGGCATGACTGCCTTGCCAGGGAGATTTTTTGACTTATTGACTTTTAGCCGCCATCGTAGTATATTATTATCTGTACGCTGGCACTCATGGTATGAGAGTGCTAACAAACTAGT
>CAJOIN010000203.1 GCA_905234515.1 uncultured Selenomonas sp. | reverse complement strand
GCGAATAAAAAATCCGGGGGAGCCCCGGATTTTTTATTCAGTGCATAATAACCCGTTCGATGACACCGTACTGCATGTATTTGCTGGCCTCCCTGGGGTCACCCTTGAGAATGGTCTCGGAAACCTGCTCCTTGTCCGCCAGGTTCACCCGGCCCGCCTTTACCTCATGCAGAACCTTCTCCAGCAATTCCTTGCGGGAAGCGGCCTTATCGGCATAGACCTCATTGTTATAGCGTATGTTCATGGAAGTCTGGTTCTTGCCGTCGTCACAGTTGAAGAACACATAAGCATAAACCTTCTTGGCGGCTGTCTTCTTGGGCGCAGCCTTGGCAGCAGTCTTGGTGGCTGCCGTGGTCTTCTTGGCTTCAGTAGTTTTTGTCCCTGCTTCACTTTTCTTAGTTGCCATAAATCAGTCCCCCTGCTAAAATATGTTTTATTATTAATGCCCATGTTCAGATTTCGTTGCTAGACAAAAATCTTACAGTCAGCATTCCAACGAGTATTCCTCGTTATTCCCAGCCCCCATTTTATCGCAATTGTGTAAATTTGCCAAGTGCAAATAGAAAGGAACCTGATGATTACCAAGGAAATGATAACCCGCATCAATGAACTGGCCCGCAAAAAAAGGGCCGACGGCCTGACGGCAGAGGAAACTGCCGAGCAGAAAAAGCTCTATGCCGCCTATCTGGCCTCCATCCGGGGACAGATGAAGAATATGCTGGACTCCATCGAGTTCGTAGATGACCCCAAAACCGCCAGACTCCACTAATCAGCGCCCCGGACAGGAAACTGCCGGGGTTTTCTTATGCCTGCCCCGTAAAGGAAATCTTCTCCAATGTCCTGTCCAGTTCTTGCAGCTGCGCCCCGGTAATGCCATCCACGTGAAAGCCTCCGGTGCAGACCACCCGTGCCCCCTTTTGGGCCGCCAGCTTCTCAGCCAGGGGACGGCACAAAAGCTCGTCCTTGTGGCCCCCGGCGTTCAGCACGGAAGAAGTGCTGCTCTGCCCCTCTCCTGTAAGGGAGGGCCGAGGCTCCGCCAGCACTGTGCAGCCCAGGTGCTCCCTGCCGCCTGTGACCAGCAGCAGATAGTCCTCCCCCACTTTGGCCAGGGATATTTTCAGCAGGGCAAAGGAAAGCCTGATTTCCTGCTCCCGGCCTGCAGCTATATTTATTTCCCTCTCCATCCTGCCACCCCTTTTCACTCATTTACGTCAATTATATGACATTCCTCAATTTTTGCCAAAGGCCAGGCTCCTGGCGTTGTTTTTCCCCAGGCTATATGCTATGATTTTTAAGGATTATCCCACAAATACCCGGCACAAGGAGGTGGCAGCAAGGATGTCAGCCAAGGCAAAATATATTTTGCTGGGACTTTTGATTTTCGTTTCCACAGTAGTGGCCATCCCTGCCACCGTCATGACCATAGTCAACCAGAACCGGGTGGCCATGGGTGTCTATTACGGCCCTGAAAGGCTGTCCGGCATGAGCCATGAGCAGGTGCGGGCCTTTTTCCATGATTTGGCCGAGAAAAAGCTGGGGCAGAAAGCCCTGATTCTTACCTACAATAACAAGAGCTGGAGCTACAGTTCCGAGGACATAAAGCTTAGCATAGCCGCCGATGAGGCAGCCGAGGCCGCCTGGCGGGTGGGCCATGACCCGGACAAGAATCTTGTCACCAACCTGGCTGACCAGCTGGAAAGCGCCTCTGCCAGGAAAAACATCGACCTGGAAGTATCCTACGACAAGGATATCGTGGCAGATAAACTAGCCCAAATCAGCCGGGAAATAGATATTGCTCCTGTAAATGCCACCCTCTCCCTGCAGGCTGACGGCAGCATCAAGCTCCAGCCAGGTCGCAACGGCGCCGCCGTACCCCAGCAGGAACTGCTGGACAAGATTGAGCACTATTTCAGCGAGCTTCACATTCCCCTTAGGCTTGCCATCACCCCGGAGGTGAAGGCGCCTGCAGTCAGCCGCGGGGACCTCATTCAGGTGGACACTATCCTTGGCACCTATACCACCAGCTACTCCCCCGGGGACAGGGGCAGCAATATTGAGCTGGCCGCCAGTCACCTGAACGGCCAGCTGGTGCGCAGCGGCGCGGTCTTTTCCTTTAACGATACAGTAGGCCCCCGCACCAGAGCGGCGGGCTTCAAGGACGCAGGGGTCATCATCGACGGCAAGCTGGCCCAGGACAGCGGCGGCGGAGTCTGCCAGGTCAGCTCCCCCCTCTATAATGCGGTACTGCTGGCAGGCCTCACTCCTGTGGAGCGCACCGCCCACTTCTTCCCCTCGGCCTACTGCCCCGCCGGCAGGGATGCCACGGTGGCAGACGGACTCATTGACTTTACCTTCCGCAACCAGCTGCCCCATAATGTCTACCTGCTCACCAGCTGCTCCGGCACCACCATCACCATCTATGTGCTGGGCACCAGGGCAGACCTGAACGGCTGCGATATTTCCCTGTACACTGAGGGCGACACCCTCACCCCGTCCCTCTACCGGGTCTGGACGAAAAACGGCCAGGGCCTCAGCAACGAATTCCTCCATACGGACCACTACGACCCCCCTGACCACGGCTAAAAAAACATATATGCGCGAACACCCCTGCCGGTTCTTTGCCGACAGGGGTGTTTTCGTGTATTTTCTTTTCGCTCATGCCTCGCCCACAGGCACGGTAACTAACTTGACGTCTTTTTCTGCCAAGGACTGCCGGGCTTCCGCGCCCAGCCTGTCATCCGTATAGACGGCATAAAGCCGGTCCAGGGGGAAGAGGGACACCACCCCAGGGCGCTCGAACTTCAAAGACTCCGTCAGCACGATGGCCTTCCTGGCGTGCTCAGCCATGGCCCGCACGGCTTCCGCCCGGGCCAGGCGCCCCCGGCATAGGCCCCGTCAATGCCCACAAAGAGCTTGTCCACATAGAAATCTTCCACACAGCGGCGCAGGATGGGCCCCACCATCACCTGGGACTCCTTCTGGTAATCGCCCCCCAACAGTATAATCCTTGCCTCGGGGCGCTTTCTGATATAGTCGGCCAGGAAAGCCGAATTGGTGATGACCGTCACCTCCCGCTTTTGGCTGGCCAAAGCCTCTGCCAGCAGCACACAACAGGAGCCTGACTCGATGAACACCGTTTCCCCGTCCTCCACGGACTCAAGGGCCGCCTGGGCAATGCGCTGCTTGATGTCATAGTGGAAGGCCAGCCGGTTGGCTATATCATCACTGGGCTGCAAGGTGGCAAAGCCGTGGCCCCTCTGCAAAAAGCCCTGCTTCTCCAGCAGGGAAAGGTCCTTGCGGATGGTGACCTCCGAAGTGGCCAGGGCCCGGGAAAGCTCCGCCACCGTGGCAGAGCTTTGGCGGCTCAGTATATCAAGTATCTTCGTATGACGCGGCTGCATAAATATATCCTCCAACAATCCTTACTTTCATTTGAAGCTAAAAGAAGGCCTCAAGGCCCCGGTCCAGAAACCTTTGGCGGAAATCCTCCAAATCCTCAGGACGCAGAGCTTTCTTATGGGCCAGGGCGTACTCCCTGTCCAGCTTCGCGTACTTCCCTTCGCCTAATTGGTGGAAGGGCAGCAGCTGCACCTTGCTTAGGCCTGCCTTTTGCAAAAGCCGGGCAAAGCCTGCGGCATCCTCAAGGCTCGCATTGAAGCCCGGTATCACCGGCAGCCGGGGCAGCACCTCAGGGCCGGACTTTACGGCCCAGGCGAGATTCTCCAAGATCAGCTGGTTGGACACTCCTGTGCCCTGCCTGTGACGTGCCTCATCCCAATGCTTCACATCAAAGAGCAGCAAATCCAGCCTGCCGCAAAGCCTGCGAAAGACCTCCGAGGCCGCAAAGCCTGTGGTCTCCATGGCGGTGTGAAGCCCCCGCTCCTGCAGGGCAGCCAAAAGGGCCTCGGCAAAGTCCGGCTGCATCATGGCCTCTCCCCCGGAGAGGGTAACCCCGCCCCCGCTTTCCTCATAAAAGGGCAGGTCCTGCAGGACAACGTCCATTACTTCGGAAACCGTCATAAGCTTTCCCTCAGTCTTGTCCCCCACCTGTTCCGGCCTTGGGGACTGGCTTTCGGGATTGGCACACCAGGCGCACCGCAGGGGACACCCCTTGAAGAAGACCACCGTGCGGATGCCGGGCCCGTCATTCAGGCTGAACTTCTGTATATTAAAGATTATGCCTTCAGGGTTCTTCTCCATGCAGCTCACCTCACAGCTTTTCTTACTAATCATTATAGGGCCTGCCGGCCAATAAGTAAACAACAACTTTCGAATGAAAGTATTTTATTCTTATATGGAAAATATTCTTGACATAATCCCGGGTTAGTTATATGATTTACTTACGAATGAAAGTAAAAACCAATCACTCAAAAGGGAGGTTATAGATATGGAAAACGCTGCCCACTTTGGCTCCCTGACCCCAAGAATGAAGGCCTTCCGGGAGGAAGTGCTGGAGGAAAAGCCCTTTATCGATGCCCAAAGGGCTGTGCTGGCCACCCAGTCCTATCGGGAAAACCAGAACCAGCCCCCGGTCATGAAGCGGGCCCTGATGCTGGCAAACATCCTGGACAACATGTCCATCTACATTGAAGACAAGAGCCTGCTGGCAGGGAACCAGGCCACCAAAAACCGCAACGCCCCTATCTTCCCGGAATACACCATGAAGTTCGTGCTGGAGGAACTGGACAAGTTCGAAAAACGGGACGGCGATGTTTTCTACATCACCGAGGAGACCAAGACGGCCCTGCGGGAGCTGGCCCCCTTCTGGGAGAACAACAACCTCAGGGCCCGCGGGGAAGCCCTGCTGCCGGAGGAAGTCCGTGTCTTTATGGAAACCGGCGTCTTCGGCATGGAGGGCAAGCTCAACGCCGGTGATGCCCATCTGGCGGTGAACTACCAGCGCATCCTGGCCGAGGGCCTGGCAGGCTACGAAAAGCGCACCAGGGAGCTCAAGGAAGCCCTTGACCTCACCGCCCCGGACAGCATTGACAAGTACGTCTTCTACAAAGCCGTGCTCATCGTTATTGAGGCCGTGAAGAACTTTGCCCAGCGCTATGCAGAGCTGGCAGGCAAAATGGCCGCAGCGGAAAAGGACCCAGCCCGCCGGGCAGAGCTGACGGAAATGGCCCGCATCTGCGCCAAGGTGCCCTACCAGCCCGCCTCCTCCTTCCGGGAGGCAGTGCAGTCGGTGTGGTTCATCCAGCTCATTCTGCAGATTGAGTCCAACGGCCATTCCCTTTCCTACGGACGCTTTGACCAGTACATGTATCCCTACTACCAAAGGGACATTGAAGTCGGCGCTATCAGCGAAGAGGAGGCTCTGGAGCTCCTGACCTGCCTGTGGATTAAGACCCTCACCATCAACAAGGTTCGCTCCCAGGCCCACACCCTGAGCTCCGCCGGCAGCCCCATGTACCAGAACGTCACCATTGGCGGACAGACGCCCCGGAAAAAGGACGCCGTAAACAGCCTTTCCTTCCTGGTGCTGCGCTCCGTGGCCCAGACCAGGCTGCCCCAGCCCAACCTCACCGTGCGCTACCATAAGAACCTGAATCCTGACTTTATGGCCGAGTGCATTGAGGTCATGCGCCTGGGCTTCGGCATGCCCGCCCTGAACAACGACGAAATCATCATTCCTTCCTTTATTAACTGGGGAGTGAAGGAAGAGGACGCCTACAACTACAGCGCCATCGGCTGCGTGGAAACGGCAGTGCCCGGCAAATGGGGCTACCGCTGCACAGGCATGAGCTATATCAACTTCCCCCGGGTGCTGCTTTGCGCCATGAACGGCGGAGTGGACCTCACCTCCGGGAAGCGCTTCACCAAGGACTACGGCCATTTCCAGGACATGAAATCCTATGAGGAGCTGCTGGCCGCCTGGGACAAGACTGTCCGGGAAATGACCCGCTACAGCGTCATCGTGGAAAACGCCATCGACAAGGCCTCGGAGCGGGACGTGCCCGATATCCTCTGCTCCGCCCTCACCGACGACTGCATAGGCAGGGGCAAGACCATCAAGGAAGGCGGAGCCGTCTACGACTTCATTTCCGGCCTCCAGGTGGGCATTGCCAACATGGCAGACTCCCTGGCCGCCATCAAGAAGCTGGTCTTTGAGGAGAAAAAGATTGCCCCCGCGGAGCTTTGGGAAGCCATCCTGGATGATTTCCAAAGCCCGGAGCACCAGAAGATACAGGAGATGCTGCAAAAGGAAGCCCCCAAATACGGTAACGACAATGACTATGTGGACACCTTGATTGTGGAGGCCTACGACTCCTATCTGGATGAAATCAAGAAGTATCCCAACACCCGCCACGGCCGCGGCCCCATCGGCGGCATCCGCTACGGAGGCACCTCCTCCATCTCCGCC
>CAJOIN010000202.1 GCA_905234515.1 uncultured Selenomonas sp. | reverse complement strand
TGCCTTGGATGCAGAATAGGGGCTGCTGGTATGCAGGGGGGTCTTCTCGGTGAAGAAGAGGTCCGGCCTGTCCAGAGGCAGATCACCATACACCTCATCAGTAGATACCTGGTGATACCGCTTAATGCCGTACTTCCGGCAGGCATCCATGAGGACGCTGGTGCCAATGACATTAGTCTGCAGGAAAATCTCCGGGTTCTCAATGGAACGGTCCACATGGGATTCCGCCGCAAAGTTAACGATGACATCCGGTTTCTCCTGCTCAAACATCTCATAGACGGCCTTGCGGTCAGCAATATCACCCTTGATGAACTTGAAGTTCTCATGCTTCTGGGCATCTTCAAGAGTGGCCAGGTTTCCTGCATAGGTCAGCTTGTCAAAGCAGATAATCCTGTCCTCAGGACGCTTTTCCAGCATATAGTAGACAAAGTTAGCACCAATGAAGCCTGCGCCACCGGTTACAACAATATTCATATCTCTGCTCCCTTATTTCATTTCCTCGTAGACAAAATTAATCTCATTGCGTTCCATGCGCTCTGCAAGGGTGGGCGCTTTCTTATCCTTGTCAGAAAGAAGTGCCGGCTCCATGGGCCACTGCACCCCAATCTCCGGGTCATTCCAGCACACATTGCCATCGCACTCCGGAGCATAGTAGTTGTCAGCCTTGTACTGGACTTCCACATCCTCCGTCAGGGTCATGAAACCATGCGCAAAACCACGAGGGATGAATATCTGCTTCTTGTTATCAGCAGAAAGCTCCACTCCCACCCACTGGCCATACTGGGGTGAACCCTTGCGGATATCCACCGCCACATCAAAAATTTTGCCACGGGTACAGCGAATCAGCTTGGCCTGACTCATAGGATTCTGCTGATAATGAAGCCCCCGCAAGATTCCTTTTTGGGCAGAATAGGACTGGTTGTCCTGAACAAAGTCAACCTTAATCCCCGCCTCCTCGAGCTTGCGCTGGGACCAGCTTTCCATAAACCAGCCTCTTGCATCACCGAAGACCTGCGGTTCAATTACGTATACACCCTTTAATTCTGTTTCTGTTACCTTCACGATGACTAATTCCTTTCAGGATATGATTTCTTATTGAAAAATCCCCGTTTGTCTAAAAATAACCAATGGTTATTATACAACAAACGGGGAGATTTGTCCTACCCTAATAACAATATGCAACTATTTACTTAAATTCCACGAACTCGTTTATGCGTGCCCCACCCTTGATCATGGGCTCCACGAAGCTGCGCCAGATGTTCATGACTATAACTCTGGGATGTTCCCTGTCTTCCAGTGCTTCATTCAGCGCCACGGCGAAGCCTTCCTGGGTGTCTACGGTTTCGGCCTTGATGCCAAAGCTTTCGGCATATTTCTCGTAGTCCATCTGATAATCCAGCTCGCAGGCAATATAACGCTCGTTATACATGACCTTCTGCAGCTGGCGTATCATGCCCAGGCTGGTGTTATTGGCAATGATGGAGATAATGGGAAGGCCCAGCCTGGCAATGGTATAGAACTCATTGCCAGTCATCTTGATACCGCCATCACCTGCCACATGGATGACCCGCCTGTTCTTGCCATAGTAGACCTGAGCCCCCATGGCGGCAGGCAGGCCAAAGCCCATGGTGCCAAGACCGCCGGAGGTGAGCCAGGTACGGGGCTGTTCAGGCTTCAGGTGAAGGGCTGCCCACATCTGGTGCTGTCCCACATCGGTGGCAAAGGCATAGGGCTTGCCCGCCGTGGCTTTCGCCACCAGATGCATAGCCCAGGGCACAGTCAGGCGGCTGTGCTGGTAGTCGTACTCATAAGTCTCCCGCCAGCCCTCAATCTGCTGCCACCATTCCTTCAGCTCACTCTGGGGCTCATGCCTCATCAAAAGGGCCAGGATGGTCTTCATATCCCCAGCCAGTCCCAGGGAGTTGCCAACATTTTTGTCAATCTCCGCTGGGTCGATATCAATATGAATGAACTTTTTGTCCTGGGTGTATTTCTTGAGGTTGCCCGTCTGGCGGTCGCCGAAGCGGCTGCCGATAGCAATGACCAGGTCAGCTGCCGCAATGGCATGATTGGCAGCCTTCTCCCCGTGCATGCCCGCAAA
This sequence comes from uncultured Selenomonas sp., assembly GCA_905234515.1. Classification (GTDB taxonomy): domain Bacteria; phylum Bacillota; class Negativicutes; order Selenomonadales; family Selenomonadaceae; genus Selenomonas_B. The sequence goes on along the minus strand of CAJOIN010000202.1, from coordinate 1,409 downwards.
GCCCAAAGACTGGGGATGCGAACCGGGCACGGCTCCCAGGCCCATAAGGGTATGCACCACAGGCAGATGGTATTTCTCAATGAAAGCCACTACCTCAGGGGTGGCCCCTGCCGCAATGACTCCGCCCCCCACAATGGCCAGAGGACGCTGGGCATTGACTATTTCCTCGGAGGCCTCGGCAGCGCAGATACGGAAATCCGCGTCCGGCTTGCCAGGCTTCTTTTCCTCAACCGCCTGAGGCTCATAATCCACCTCGGCAAAGAAGAGATCACGGGGAATATCCACCAGCACAGGGCCAGGACGGCCCTTACGGGCCAGCTGGAAGGCTTCCCGCAGGGTGGAAATGAGTTTCTTTACGTCCTTCACCTTGTAGTTGTTCTTGGTGATGGGCATGGTGATGTCCAAGATATCTGTCTCCTGAAAGGCATCGCGGCCTAAGAGGGTAGTATCCACCTGACCCGTGATGGCCACCACGGGAATGGAATCCATAAAGGCAGTAGCCAGGCCTGTCACCAGATTGGTGGCGCCTGGACCAGAGGTGGCCATGCACACCCCCACCTTGCCCGAAGCCCGGGCGTAGCCGTCTGCGGCATGAGCCGCATTCTGCTCATGTGTCACCAGAATCTGCTGCAGTCCCTGTTCGTCTTTTTCATCATAAAAGGCATCATAGAGAGGCAAAATCATGCCCCCGGGGTAGCCGAAGACTACCTCCACGCCCTGCTCCTTGAGGCAGGCCGCCACTGCCTTTGCACCTGTCATCTTCATTTGCTTCACACCCTTTGTGAGATTTCTCTCGTTATTTCTTCGGTGTTAGCCTTCTTAAATCCTTCTTTCCAGAGGTCTGCCGTGCGATAGCCGTCGGCCAGAGCCTGATCCACTGCCTTTTCGATAGCCTGGGCAGCCTCCTCCTGATGGAGAGAATACCTGAGCAGCATGGCTGCTGACAGGATGGTGCCCATGGGGTTGGCAATGCCTTTACCGGCAATATCCGGGGCGCTGCCATGGATGGGTTCGTAAAGGCTGGTGGAGGTGCCGATGGAGGCTGAGGGCAGCATGCCTATGGAACCTCCCACCACAGCTGCCTCATCGGAGAGAATGTCACCAAAGAGGTTCCCGGTGACAATCACGTCAAACTGAGCAGGGTTGATGGCCAGCTGCATGGCGCAGTTGTCCACATAAAGATTCTTGAGCTCCACCTCGGGATAACCCTCAGCTACCTTGGCAGCGGTGCGGCGCCAAAGGCGTGAGGTGGCCAGCACATTGGCCTTGTCCACGGAGGTGAGCTTGCCGCGGCGCAGCCGGGCCGTCTCGCAGGCCAGCTTCACAATGCGCTCCACCTCGGGCACGGAGTAGTTCTCCAAATCCCAGGCACGCTCAACCCCTTCATGGATTTCCGACTCGCAACGCTC
>CAJOIN010000201.1 GCA_905234515.1 uncultured Selenomonas sp. | reverse complement strand
TCCTTGAAGGAGGCCACCACCTGCCCTGTCAGGGCAATCTCCGGCACCAGCACAATCACCTGACGCCCCAGGGCCCGGACTTTCTTGGCCAGTTCCATATATACCTGAGTCTTGCCGCTGCCAGTGACCCCCTTCAGCAGAAAGCCATGAAATCTGCCCGACTCCGCCCCAGCTTCAAGCTCTGCCAGGGCCGCTCCCTGGGCAGAGGTGAGCTGAATCTGCCTGCCAGCTGCACTTGCTTCCGCAGCCTTGCCAACATAACTGTCCCGGAGAATCCGCCTCTTTCTAACTTCCAAAAGGCCCTGCTCCGCCACCTGCTTGATGATGGCAGGCGAAACCTTCTGTTCCTTAAGCGCAGGATAGGAAAGCGCCCTGCCTTCAGCTTTTGAGAGAAGTTCCAATAAGTGCCACTGGGCCTTGCGCCGCTTAAACTCCGCCTGCAGTTCTGCCGTAAGCTCTGCCTTCAGGACAGCATATTTCTCATAGCGGGCCTTGTCCCGCTTTTCTGCCTGATAATCCTTGCTGAGTATCCGGTGGCTGACCATACGCTCTATAAGCGGGGACAAATCCTCCCCCGCTTCCGGCAAAGCCTTTCTTATTTCGCCCAGGCTCCTGGGCCCTTCCGCCAGCAGATATTGATAAATGCTTCGGGCCAGCGGCATGGCCAGCATCAAATGCTCTCCCTGGCTTTCCTCTGCTGTGTAGTTCACGGTAATCTTCAGGCCAGATTTCCCCGGCATAAAAAGCCTCATCATCTCTGCCAAGGAGCAAAGATAGAAGTCCGAAAGCCACTGTGCCGCCTTTATCATCTCCGGGGTGAACCAGGCTTCCTCGTCCACTGCCGAGATGATTTCCTTCAGCGTGTAAGACTGGCCCTGAACGACCTCCTCCTCACGCAGGGAAAGGATAAAGCCCTCCACCTTCCGCCCCCCAAAGGGCACAAAAACGCGCCAGCCGACCCCAACATCAAGGTCTGCTGGCACGATATAAGTAAATGCCTTGGCTATGCTTTTGACAGGTATATTGACAAAAACCTCTGCAACCTGCATCTCAATCCCCTATCAGACAATTTCCGGTTTCAAAAAAGGCTTTTCCAGGCACAGCAGCATCTCCCGCAGGAGCTTCAAGGCCGTGGCAGTGGAAATGCCGCTGGGGTCCAAGGGAGGTGAAAGCTCCACCATATCACAGCCCACCACAGCGCAGCCCCTGAGGACCTTGAGGGCAGCTCCCTGCAGCTCCAGGAAAGTCACGCCCCCTGCCTCCGGCGTCCCGGTACCCGGGAAGCAAGAGGGGTCCATCACATCCAGGTCAATGGTGAAGTACACCGGCTTCCCCTTCAGCCGGTTAATGGTTTCCTCCAGCCCCGTGAAATCGAATTTCTGGATTTCCGTGTGGCCTTCTTTCTGCGCCCAATACCACTCGGCCCTCTCCCCGCTGCGAATGCCAAACTGGTGGATATGCCCATCCCCTGTCAAATCCCAGGCCCTGCGGATAACTGAGGCATGGGAAAGCTTCACGCCCAGGTAATCATCCCGCAAATCCGTATGGGCATCAAAGTGGATGATATGCAGGTCGGGATAAGCCTTAAAGGCTGCCCTGATAGGAGCCAGGCTCACCATGTGCTCCCCGCCAATCATAAAGGGCAGCTTCTTGTCTTTAAGTATTTCTGACGCCGTTTCCTCCAGCATGGCCAAAGCCTGCTCCGGTGCCCCAAAGGGCAGCTCCAGGTCGCCGCCATCAAAAACACAAGCATCCTCCAAATCAAGATCCTGGCCAGGGCTGTAGGTCTCCAGCCCATAGGACTCAGCCCGCATGGTCTTGCTGGCCATGCGGGTGCCGGGACGGTAGGAAGTGGTGGAATCAAAGGGGGCGCCGTAAAGCACTATACGGCTTTCCTCATAGCTCTTGTCGCAGCCCAGAAAAGTTTCCACGTTCAAATTACGGTTCAACATCTTTCAGCAAATCCTCCACATAGTTGGGCAGGGCAAAGGCTCCTGCATGAAGCTGGGTGTTGTAGTAGCGGGTTTTCAGCCCCAAAGCCTTCCAGGCCTTGAAGTCCACCCCTTCCACCGGCAGGCGTTTCTTAGCCGCAAAGCCGAAAAGCCAATGGCCGGAAGGGTAAGTGGGGATATGGGCCTGATAGACCCGGCTCACAGGGAAGGACTCCACAATGCGTTTGTGAGCCCGCTGCATGGCATAGGCATCCTGCTCATAAAAGGGACTCTCATGCTGGTTCACCATAATGCCATCCTCATGGAGAGCCTTGTAGCAGTTGCCGTAAAATTCCTTGGTGAAAAGCCCCTCACCGGGACCGAAGGGGTCTGTGGAATCCACGATGATAAGGTCGTACTTATCCACGCAGCCCCGCACAAAGCGCAGGCCATCCTCGTAATGTATGGTGACTCTGGGATCATCCAGCTGTCCCGCCGTCTGGGGCAGATACTTCTTGCAGGCTTCCACCACCTGCTCATCTATCTCGCAGAGGTCGATATGCTCTATGCCGGGATACTTGAGTAGCTCACGTACCGCGCCGCCGTCGCCGCCGCCAATGACCAGCACCTGGCGGGCCTCAGGGTTCACGCACATGGGCACATGGACTATCATCTCATGGTAGATGAATTCATCCTTCTCCGTCATCATCATGTAGCCGTCCAGAATAAGGAAGCGGCCAAACTCATTGGACTCAAAAATGTCTATGCGCTGAAAATCGCTTTGACCAGTGTAGATCTGTTTATCAACCTTAATGGAAAAATGGACATTTTCCGTATGCGGCTCCGTAAACCATAAATCCATAGACAGCCTCCCCCTACGATGTGACCTCTGCCTGCAGCAGTACCAGCCTTTCGTCCAGCCTTACTCCGCCATCACATTGAGCCTCGTAATGGTCATATCCTCAGGGCCCGTCATCTGGCAGCCCTTCTTTTTGGCATAGCGGATATACTGCAGTATTTCCTCGGTAATAAGCTCTCCCGGGGCAAGAATGGGAATCCCCGGCGGATAACACATGACAAATTCGCTGCAAACCCTGCCTGCCGTATCATCCAAAGGCAGGGACTCCTTCTCTGCATAGAAGGCCTCCTGGGGACCGCATTCCACCACAGGGTCTATATACTCCGCCTTCATAAGCTTGGCGGGGTCCTTGCGGTAATTGCGCTTGATTTCCGCCAGAGCTGCCACCAAACGCTCAATATCCTTTTCCCTGTCCCCCACTGACACATAGGCCAGGATATTGGCAATATCGCCAAACTCCGTCTGTATGTCGTAATCATCCCGCAGGATGTCGTAAACCTCGATGCCTGCCAGCCCCACCGGGCGGGTGAAGACAGAGAGCTTGGTTATGTCAAAATCAAAAATAGAATCACCGTTGATGAGTTCCCTGCCGTAGGCATAATAATCACCCAGGGAATTGATTTCCTCCCGGGCATACTCCACCAGGGAAATAACCTTGCTGAAGATTTCCTTGCCATGCAGGGCAAGGTTGCGGCGGCTTATATCCAAACTGGACATAAGCAAATAGGA
>CAJOIN010000200.1 GCA_905234515.1 uncultured Selenomonas sp. | reverse complement strand
AGAACATAAATTCTAAAGAAAGGAGACACTCCCATGGACAATCCAAAGCCCAAACGAACCTACAAAGACTCCCTTTTCTGCAGCAGGTTCTCCAACCCTGAAGACCTTGCCGCCCTGCATGAAATGATCAGCGGGATTTCCACATCCCCTGAGGAAATCACCATCAATACCCTGAAGCACGCCCTGTTTTCCCAGGTAAGAAATGACATTTCCTTCTTATCTGGCAAAAAATTCATGGTGCTGACAGAGGAACAGAGCTCCCTCAATCAGAATATGCCTCTGCGCATGCTGATATATGTTACTCTGCTCTACCGCAACATGCTGAAAAAACGTGACTTCTTCAAGGAAAAGATTGTCCTCCTTCCAGCACCAGAGTTCATCGAACTGTACTGCGGAACCAAGGAACAACCTCCCGAAACAAAAATTCGACTGTCTGAAGCCTTTCCCGGTGACGTTCCCTTTGAGCCCTCCCTGGAGCTTGTTGTCACCCGCTTCAACATCAGCTATAATGAGGATATAAAGAAATGCTGCAGGCTCCACAAATACAAGCCTATCCGGGACTATAGCTTCTTTGTCCACGATGTGCAGCAACGCCTGGACTCAGGCGAACAGCTGGGCGCTGCCATAGCCAAGACCATGGAGTACTGCATAAGCCATGATATTATGAGAAAATTTCTGCTAGAGCACGAACAGGAGGTGCCAGCTATGTACAGCTTACGCTACGACGCACAAGCCGCCAGAGAAGCAGCATTAGACGATGGGCGGATTGAAGGGCGGATTGAAGGGCGTAATGAAGAACGCTCTGAAGGTATCAAATCATTAATTGCCACCATCAAAGATATTTCAGCTAATCAATCTCAAGCCATCGACCAGCTCATGAAACGCTATTCCCTCACCCGCGACCAGGCTTCTGCCGCTGTGCAGGCTAATTGGTAGGATGAAACAAAAAATATATCAAAAAATTTTCAAATTGTTTTGTCCTGCTGTGGCAACAATTTTCAAACTGCTTGCTCCCGCCTTGGCAGGAGCCTTTTGATTACTAAAAGAAGAGGCTGCGGACAAAATGCGAAAGCATTCTATCCGCAGCCCCTTTATTGCTGCCTTATTCTAGCCACCCTGGGGCGCTGCTACTCGGCAGAAACACCCTTCTCTATATCCGTCAGCAGCTTGCGTGCGCTTTCCTCGGATACTATGGCCTTCTTATCATGGGCTTTGACCTCTTTGAGGGCAGCTTCAAAATCCTTCCTGTTGCCCCTTCCTGCCAGCAGCTCAAGTCCCAGCCTGTCTGCTATGGCAATGCGCCGCAGCTGCTCTATCTGGGGGCGGCTTTCTGCCAGGAGGTTCCGGGGCAGGGAGGCAAGCAGGCGATCAAGGGATGCTATCAGGCTCTTCAGCTCCCGGTCAAGTTCCTGACCGGAAGGTGCCTTGCCCTGTTTCCTCTCCTGCCAGTAAGCGTCAGCCAGTTCCTTGAGCCTCGTTCCGTCAGCGGGGCCTATCTTGGCCCAACTGTTTTCCATGTGCTGGGAGTGGTCGGCAAACTTTTCCATATCCCCCGCCAGGGAGCCGCAAGTCTCTCTGAGTGCCTTCCGCCAGGCTTCCTCCGCATTGTAGCCGCCGGGGTTTTGGGCATATTCGGCACCGGTGGCGAGGCTTATCTTGGAAAGCTCCTCGTGTTTCATGGGATTGAAGAAGATGGCGGGCAGGATTTCCCGGACTGGCAGCTTCTCCACCGGCCCCAGGGCAAGCTTCGCCTCCATGTAGTCGCTGACAGGATAGTTCCACCAGAGACCCAGCTTCCTGCCGTAAAGCTTATTGGCCTTTTCATAGTCCTCATCCGTCAGCCCGTCAGGCACCACCCTGTTGCCGGTGTAGAGCACCAGAATATCCTTGTTCAGCGTGGTGGAAAATTCCCTGGTGTAGGTCTTAATCCCCGACTTATCCTCCATATCCTCAAAATGGTACTCCGTGGGCACGGTGAGCAAGGGGGTGATGTCAGGATGCTGCTTGCGGAAATTATTCTCCAGCCAGTTTAACAGCTCTGCCTGTCCCTTGCCGTCCTTCTGCTTGATATCGTCAAAGAAGATGGCAAAGTCCCGCACCCCCAGGTCATACATGGCCTCAAGCTTCTTCTTCATAATCACCCGGTCGCGAATACCGGCAAAACCCGAAAAATTGAGATCCAGACCCGGAGAAAGGGCAAAGATGAATTTCACCTGCTGGCGACGGGCCTCGGCAATAAGCGCTCCCAGCTCCTGCATTCTGGCCTTGGGATATGGTTCCCGCCATTTGTCCCTGTGGTAGGGGTCATCCTTGGGGGCGTAGATGTAGGCATTCATCCCCTCCTGATGCAAGAAGGAAAGCATATCCAGCCGATTCCCCTGGCTCCAGGGCGTGCCGTAGAAGCCCTCCACGATGCCCCGAAGGGGGATGGGAGCAGCCTCCAGGACAGAGGCGGGGGCAGCCAGACAAAGCAGTGCGGCCAGGGCCAGCAGTTTCTTTTTCATGTTTTTCATGTATGTATCCTTTCTGGAGCCATTAGTTGCTCACCCAGCGGCGCTGATACTTTTCCATTTCCCCCATAATGTGCTGGAAGATTTTTTTGCGGAAACTTGCGCTTTCAGCCCTCAAATCCATAATCTGGGGCAGGGGCACCATCAGCACCCTGGCTTTTTCGCTGACTACCTCCCCCATAAGGCTGGACTTGCAATTTTCCATCATCACAGTCTCATTGAGGATTCTGCCCTCCCTGGCAACATCCAGCATATTGTACCAGCCAGAGCCGGGGTCCATCAGCCGTGCTACCCTGCCTTCCAGCAGGAAGTACATAATGCCCAGGTCATGATTCATGATAATCTGGTCATTCTCAAAATAGGTGCGCACCTTGGAGGCTCTGGCCAGCTTGTAGAGTTTTTCTTCAATAGTGCCCGCAAAGAAGGGCAGCTCCATGATATAGGAAATGATTCTCTTCTCCGTAAGCTCCGCTGTGCTTTCCCGGAGGCTGTCCACCCTGAGCTTCAGGCTCTGCCCAAAAGCCGTCACCTTGTTATCCATATGCAGGAGCATGGTGTGCAGGGTCATGGCATAGCGCCTGCACAGTTCCTCCAGAGCATTCTCCCCGATGCTGTAGCGGTTGTACAGGATGGAGAGGGAAATGCTTCCCTCCATGTACTGGAAGTAAATCCCCAAAGGCATGCCATGGGCATCCCAGGACTGCTCATAGACCTGCGCCCCCGTGAACTTGCTCTCAGCCCTGGCATAGTCCACCCCTGTTCCCGTGAAGGAATGGAAGTTCAGGAAATGGTCAAAAAGTCCCCGTTTCTCTCCCAGCAGGGTCTCCAGTCCCTTGCCTTCAAAACAGCTGAAAGGCCTGGAAAGAGAAAGCTGCTTCGAGAGCCTCTCCGCCGTGCTGACCAGTTTTTCCGTAGGCGGGCATTTAAGGCGCACGGGTATCATGCCCAGATTTTCCCCCGCCTCCTTGTCATCCTCATCGGAAAGCAGCAGGAAGTAAGTGTCCCCGCTGTGGTTCTCATATTGCAGGAAAAG
>CAJOIN010000199.1 GCA_905234515.1 uncultured Selenomonas sp. | reverse complement strand
GGGGCTTTCCTGTCGGCTGTGGGGTACCGTGTCATTAAAAAAGAAGGGCTAAATCAGGGAGGAATTTATGTTTACTCGTTACAAGCAATCAAAAAGTAAAGGCACTGGAATAAAATGCTTTCGCATTTCTTCCCGGCGCCTTTTGAATATGTGTCATTCTGCTAAGGGATCTTTTACTTTTGGTGAATCATGCAGAGTAAAAGGGTCAAGGTCAATGCATTTCTCAGGGTTCCTGTCCCCGGATAAATCCCATGCTGCAGTTCCGTTTATGACAGTAAGGGCATTGGTGAAGACAGTTACATCGGCAAGGGGGGGAAATACACTGTCGGTGTGTTTTTCTATAAGAGGACGCATATCGAAGTGATGTACCGTACCATCATTGAAATAGGCATAAATGGTGTAATCTGGTCCTGGCACAGCCTGAATGACTTCTGGCATAAGTTCGTCCATTTCCATCACTTCCTTTCGAGGGGAGAGATTTTCTGGCATGAGCACCCTGCTTTCAATATCTATGAGGGTATTCTACCATAAAATGAAGGTTCTGATAATAATGAGAGCCGTGGGTATGTGGTTATCTGTGCATTTGACGGAGATTGTAGGTCGTTGTAAAATGTAGCTTAACAGAAGATGCTCTCTGTCACCATGGAGGGGACAAATACAGTAACAGGCGGCAAGGAAATATGGATATGAATGCTGATGCGCACAAAAAAGTAAATAATTTCTTCAATGCTCTAAAAAATCTAAAGGAGATTGAAACCAGGAAGCCTCCTTATGACACCATAACAGAGGCTGGTATGGTAGCGCTCTTTGAGGTCTGTTTTGAGCAGTCATGGAAGGCCATGAAGGAAAGACTGGAGTTTTATGGTTATGGAGAAAGAAAACTTGGGTCGCCTAATGGCATCATAAAACTGGCATACCAGGCAGGCATGATTGATGATGAAGCTTTGTGGAGCATGGCGTTGAAGGCTCGGAACGATATAATTCACTCGTATAGTGAGGAAATAGCCTTAAGAATTATTGAGGATGCCAAAGAAAAATTCATTCCCATGTTCGAAGCGCTGAGGAGAAATATAGAAGCTGAATGGATGTGAGGTGATTGGCTTGAATTTACCGGAGCATGTTCGGCAGGGCGTTGTACATTTGGCAAAGAAGTATGCCATTGATAAGGTAATCCTCTTTGGCAGCAGGGCCAGAGGGGATAATAAGGAACGGAGCGACATAGATTTGGCGGTGTCTGGCGGCAATGTCACTATGTTTACCTTGGATGTGGATGAAATAGAAGTGGTGCCCACATTGTTGATGTTTGATGTGGTGGATTTGGATAGAGGGTGCAATGAGGAACTTTTGTCATCTATTCGCAGGGATGGTGTGCTTTTGTATAGTGCAGATGAGTATTCTCAGGAAACTGTCCAATCTCAGAGTCTTTGAGCCGGGTAAGTCAGGCAGGCGAAAAACGGGTTGTGAAGAGGTGCTTCTTCACAACCCGTTTTTTTACTGTGCCTGGGGAGCAGGAGGTTTTTTCAGTATGGTGCGCAGCTGGCTGACGATGACTCCGGTGAACATCAGGGCGCAGCCGGTGAGCTGGGCGGGGGTCATTTGCTCGCCCAGCAGGACATAGCTGGCCAGGGCGCCGAAGACGGCTTCGAAGCTCATGATGACGGCGGCTTCACTGGGGGCGGCGTACTTCTGGCCCACAATCTGCAGGGTGAAGGCCACGCCCGTGGAGAGAATGCCGGCGTAGGCAATGGGGAACCAGGAGTGGAGTATGGGGGCCAGGGCAATCTCCTCCGTGGCAATAGCCGCAATGAGGCTGGCGGCAAAGCTCATAATGGTCTGGGAGAGGGACAGTTCCAGCACGTCCACATGGGGAGCGAAGTGGTCGATAAAGAGTATCTGGACAGTCCAGCCCAGGGCGCTGAGGGCCACCAGGATGTCACCCAGGTTCAGATTGATGCTGCCCTGGATGGTGAGAAGGTAAAGGCCACAGATGGCCAGGATTGCGCCAATCCAGTTTACGGCGTAGACCTTGCCCAGGCGGAAAAGGGCGGCTCCCAGGGGCACCAGCACTATATAGAGGGCGGTGATAAAGGAGGTTTTGCCCACGGTGGTGAACTGCAGGGCTACCTGCTGCAGGGAACTGGCGATGAATAGCAGCATTCCTGCCATGAGGCCTGCCTTCCAGCCTGGGTGGTGCAGGCCGCGTGCCTTGCGGGAATTGCGTTTCTTCCTGTCCATCAGCCAGAGCCCCCAGAGGAAGATGATGCCCAGCAGAAAGCGGGAGGCGGCGTAGGTGAAGGGACCCAGCTCCTCCATGCCCACCTGTTGGGCGACAAAGGCCGTGCCCCAGATAAAAGCTGTAATAAGAAGCAGTATATTGCCTCGCATTTGCATAACGTTGTCTCCTTAATAAATGAAAGATGAAATAATGCTATACCATTATGGCGGCAGCTGTCAACAACAATTAGGACATGGGTTATTGTGATTTTTTTATAATATGCTATAATGACTAGATACTAAACACACGCAAGTCATTTGTATTAAGTTAGGAGAGTAAGATTTTGGTTTACGAGTACAAGACAAAGGGCACCTGCGCCCGCAAGATTACTGTGGAGCTGGAAGGCAAGACCATCAAGCATGTGGAGTTTGAGGGCGGCTGCAACGGCAACCTGAAGGGCATCAGCAAGCTGGTGCAGGGCATGGATATGGATTTTGTCATTGAGCGCTTTGCCGGCAACACCTGCAACGGCAAGAATACTTCCTGCCCGGATCAGCTGGCCCTGGCTTTGCAGGCTGCTTATGATGCAGACCAGATTAAGGTGGCAGAATAAGCCGTAACTGATTCTGGCGGATTTTGGGAGGGGATTTTCCATGTTGTTCGACAGTCATGTTCATACTAAGTTCTCTGCTGATTCGGAAATGCTGGCCCAGGAGGCCTTGAAGTCAGCTGAACAGATTGGCCTGGGGCTGGTCTTTACAGAGCATCTGGACCTGGAGTCCTCTCCTGTAGACTTTACCTTTGACCCGGTGGCCTACTGGCAGGAATACGCTTCCCTGCGGTGGAGGTAGGTATGAGGGAAAAGACCCTTGAGGGCAGCCGTGCCTTTGTGGAGAGAGTTCCCTTTGACCAGGTGACAGGGGCCATTCACTTTATGGATGATTTGGACCTCTATTATCCGGATTTTTATCAGGATAAGGACAAGGAAACTGCCTACCGCAGATATTTCCAGGATATGGCAGAAAACCTCCACACCCACAGCTTTGTGGATGTGCTGGCCCATATTGACTACGTTGCCCGCTATGCCCCTTATGATAATCCAGAGCTGGATTACGGCAGCTTCCGTCAGGAGATAGATGAGGTGCTGAAGACTGTCATAGAGACGAATACAGTGCTGGAGCTGAACACCCGGCGCTTGGGAGACAGCCTGGCCCTGAAGGAATTGGTGCCCATCTATGCCCGTTATAAGGAACTGGGGGGCAGGTTCATCACCTTGGGCAGTGATGCTCATAAGCACGAGGATATAGGCGCCCACTTTGGGGCCGCCAGGGAAATGGCAGCAGCCCTTGGCCTTACAGTAGTAACTTTCTGTGAGCGGCAGATGGACATTTGCAAATAATTCTTGCAACAATCTCTTAAAAACGGTAGAATAACTATATATGCAGATTTCTGCGATGTGAGGAGGGTTCATTAATGAAGCACATCAAGACGGTCAATAAGCCGACCATGCAGGAGTCCCTGAAGAAGGGCGGCTGCGGCGAGTGCCAGGCATCCTGCCAGTCTGCTTGCAAGACTTCCTGCACAGTAGGCAACCAGGTCTGCGAAAAGTAATACTGCCATAGGCGGTTCCCTCCCCCATGCCGGGGGAGGTTTTTTCATTGATGTAGTGGTAGTTTAAGGAGAGTTTAATTGAAAGCCAAGATACACAAGTTTGAGCAAAACGGCGAATACATCCTGCTGGACATCAACAGCGGTGCAGTCCATGTCATCGACAAGATGATTTATGATATGATGGACACTTTTGACGGTGCCAATGATGATAAGGTCCTTGAAGCATGGGCAGGGAAATATCCTGAGGCTGATTTGCAGGAGGCCCTGGAAGAGCTCCATGAGCTGATGAAGGCCGGTGAGCTTTTTGCCCCGGATATCGATGTGCCTCCCACCTTCAAGCAGAAGGGGCTGGTGAAGTCTCTGTGCCTGATGGTGGCCCAGGACTGCAATATGCGCTGCAAGTATTGCTTCGGCGACGGTGGCAGCTACGGTCAGGAGCGGGCGGTCATGAGCCCGGAGGTTGGCTGCCGCGCCCTTGATTATATGCTGGAAAACTGCGGCCCCTTCCGCAAGCATTTTGAGGTGGATTTTTTCGGCGGCGAGCCTCTTATGAACATGAAGACCGTGAAAGCTGTGGCAGAGCATGCCCATGAGCTGGAGCAGGAGAAGGGCGTCAAAATCAAGCTCACCATGACCACCAACGGCCTGCTCTTGAACGACGAGAATATCAAGTGGCTTAACGACAATAATGTGTCCGTGGTCATCTCCACCGACGGCCGCCGGGAGGTACATGACCGCATGCGTCCTGACGCCGGCGGCAATGGCACTTATGACAGGGTCATGAAAAACTTCAAGAAGTTCGTGGACTCCCGTAACGGTGAGCATTATTATATGCGCGGTACTTATACTAATGAAAATTTGGACTTCACCGAGGATGTGCTGGCCATGCATGATGCAGGCTTTGATGTGCTTTCCATGGAGCCGGTGGTGCTGAAGGACAGCCCCCTGGCCTTGACGGAGGAGCATCTGCCCCGCATCTATGAGGAATATGACCGTCTGACCGAGGCTTATCTGAAGCGTCATCGGGAGGGGAAAGGCTTCTTCTTCTTCCACTTCAATATGGACCTTTCCAATGGCCCCTGCGTGGCCAAGCGTCTGTCCGGCTGCGGGGCAGGCCATGAGTATTTCGCCGTGGCAGAAAACGGAGACCTCTATCCCTGTCATCAGTTCGTGGGCCGGGAGGGCTACAGGCTGGGGTCCATTTATGAGGGCGTTACCAACGAGGAGCTGCCTCAGTATTTCCGTGAGAGCCATGTGCTGAACAAGGAAAAATGCCGTGACTGCTGGGCCAGGTTCTTCTGCAGCGGCGGCTGCCATGCCAATGATGACCTGTTCCACGGGGATATCCGCAAGACCTACGAGCTGGGCTGCGAGCTTCAGAAGAAGCGCCTGGAATGTGCTATCTATGTCCAGGCCATGCTGGCTTTGGAGAAGATGGAGCAGGGGGAGAAGGTGGGCGAGTTCACCACCGCCGAGGGCATCCGCTGAGCAGGTTGGGCTTTCTTTCCAATAAATAAGGTTTATGAAGGAAAATTCAGGAGAAGCAGGCAACTCTGCTTCTCCTTTTTTTGCTTCGGGGCAAGTGTCTTGTTTTTCCTTGTTTTTTCATGATTTATTCAGAATTGTCGCCCTCTGTATACCGGAAAAGAACATTCTGACTTTACGAGCAGAATCTATCAGATAATTGCTCTGATTTATGATAAAATGATTGACTTTGGCTCGTGCTTATTGTATATTATGAGGGTAAGAGTTTGAACTTCTAAAAAAGTTTAGGGGGTAATTTTCAAATGGCAGTAAAAGTTGCTATCAATGGTTTTGGTCGTATCGGCCGTCTTGCTTTCCGTCAGATGTTCGATGCAGAGGGTTATGAAGTTGTTGCAATCAACGACCTCACCAGCCCGAAGATGCTCGCTCATCTCCTCAAGTACGACTCCACCCAGGGTACCTACAAGTACGCTGACAAGGTTGAGGCTGGCGAGGACAGCATCACTGTGAACGGCAAGACGATCAAGATCTATGCTGAGAAGGACGCTAAGGACATTCCTTGGGGCAAGCATGATGTAGATGTTGTGCTCGAGTGCACCGGCTTCTACACCTCCAAGGAGAAGGCTTCCGCTCATCTCGCAGCTGGCGCTAAGAAAGTCGTTATCTCTGCTCCCGCAGGCAACGACCTCCCGACCATCGTATACAACGTTAACCACAAGACCCTGACCAAGGACGACAAGGTTATTTCTGCAGCTTCCTGCACCACTAACTGCCTGGCTCCTATGGCTAAGGCTCTGAATGACCTGGCTCCCATCGAGTCCGGTATCATGTGCACCATCCACGCTTACACCGGCGACCAGATGACTCTGGATGGCCCGCAGCGTAAGGGTGACCTCCGCCGCAGCCGTGCTGCCGCTTGCAACATCGTTCCGAACAGCACTGGCGCTGCCAAGGCTATCGGCCTCGTTATCCCCGAGCTGAACGGCAAGCTCATCGGCGCTGCACAGCGCGTTCCGACTCCGACTGGCTCCACCACTATCCTCACCGCTGTTGTCAAGGGCGAGGTTACCAAGGAGCAGATCAACGATGCTATGAAGGCACAGGCTACTGAGTCCTTCGGTTACAACACCGATGAAATCGTATCCAGCGATATCGTTGGTATGCGTTTCGGCTCCCTGTTCGATGCTACCCAGACTATGGCTCTGCCCACTGCTGGCGGCAACACTCAGGTTCAGGTTGTTTCCTGGTACGACAACGAGAACAGCTACACCAGCCAGATGGTTCGCACCATCAAGTACTTCGCTGAGCTCGGCTAATCTCG
>CAJOIN010000198.1 GCA_905234515.1 uncultured Selenomonas sp. | reverse complement strand
GTGGGATAGACCCGCTTGCTGGCCAGCTCGTCATGGCTGTATTCCTCGTTGATTTCCTCGCCGAAAAGCAAGCGTTCCCTGTCAATAAAGCCGGCAATGGCCTGCAAATCATCTTTTCCAACCTGCCTGTACTCACTCATGCGATTTTCCTCCCCTGCTTTATGCTGGCAATAAGCTGCGGAAGAATCTCATAGATATCTCCCACCACGGCATAATTTGCCACCTTGAAAATGGCCGCCTTGGGGTCGGTATTGATGGCAAAGATTTCTTCGGAGTGCTCCATGCCAGCCACAAACTGGATGGCGCCGGAGACACCGCAGGTGATGATGAGCTTGGGACGCACCGTACGCCCGGAAAGGCCAATCTGGCGGCGCGGGTCCATCCAGCCGGCTTCCACCAGGGGGCGGGTACAGGCCACATCTCCCCCTAGGGCCTCGGCCAGTTCTTCCACCAGAGCCAGGTCTTCCTTCTTCTTGAGCCCCCGGCCTGCCACCACCAGCACATCGGCATGCTCGATGCTCTTTTCCTTTGGCTTCTTGGTGATGCCCAGCACCTCAATGCGGGAGGAAGGCTCCTCCTTCACTGCCAGAGGCACAATCTCGCCCTGCGCCTCTTTGGACCGCTCAGGCGCCTCCATGATCTTGTAGCGCACCGTGGCCATCTGGGGACGGGTATTTGGGGTAAGGATTTCTGCCATGATATTGCCGCCAAAGGCCGGACGGATCTGCACCAGATCGCTGTTCTCGTGAATATCCAGCACCGTGCAAGCCCCGTGCGGAAACGGGCTGCCACCCTGGGGGCCAACTGCCGCCCCACAGGAGTAGCCCCCACCAGGATAGCTGCAGGCTGAACCTGACGGATAAAGCTCTCAAAGACCTTGGCGTAAATCTCGATATTGAACTGGGAGAGCACAGGCTTGTCACAGACAAAGACCTTGTCCACACCGTAATGGCGCAGTTCCTCCGCTCCGCTGCCGATATTCTCTCCCATGAAAAGAGCATAGACCTGCTCATGAATCTTGTCCGCTAGCTCACGGGCCTTGCCCAGCAGCTCAAAGGATACGGGATGGATGCGTCCGTCCACATGGTCGATATACACGGCAATCCCCTGCCACTTGCTCTTGTCTACCGAGAGTTTCGGGGCATCCTCAACAAACTCCACCGCACCGCCGCCCTTCTTCACGCAGAGCTTGCACATGCGGCAGGCAGCGCCTATCTCCACCTTGCCCTCGCTGGCGGTCATGGCGCCAAAAGGACAGATAGAAATCAGCGCAGCAATATCTTCAATCTTTTCCTGATGAATTACCAATTTGCCCATACTTTCATCTCTCCTAGCAATCCTTACACGATAAACTTCCGGACCTTCAAATGCTGATAAATGCGCTGGGACAGCTCCTCACCTGTACCCTCCCAGATCTCCCGGGCCTTGTGTATCTCCGGCGGGAAAATCCGCTGCACCTGGGTGGGGGAACCGTTCAGACCGTAGTGGCTCTCGTCCTTGTCTTCCATATCATTCAGCGTATAGGTGACTATCTCCCTGTTGGCAGTCTCCTTGCCCTTCTTATATGAAGGCAGCCGCGGTTCATAGATATCCTTCTGCACCGTCAGCAAGCAGGGAAAGCCCACCTTCAGGGATTCCACATCCTCAGACATCTCCATGTCTACCAGGACAGCGCCCTCCTCTACGCCCTTCACCGCTTTCACATTGCAGACGCAGGGAATGCCCAGCTGCTCGGACACCTCCGGCCCTACCTGAGCAGTGTCCCCATCAGTGGTCTGCAGGCCGCAGAGAATCAGGTCAAACTTGCCAAAGCGATTGATGCCCTGGGACAGAGTATAGCTGGTGGCCAGCACATCCGCCCCGCCGAATTTCCTGTCAGTAATCAGGCACCCCTTGTCAGCCCCCATGGCATAGGCTTCGTAAATGACTTTCTTGGCCGGCGGCGGCCCCATGGTAAGCACGCTGACGGTGCCGCCATACTGCTCCCGAAGCCGCAAGCCCGTTTCCAAAGCGAACAAATCATAAGGATTCAGCTTGGCATCTGCTCCATCGCGCTTGAGCACCCCTGTCACCGGATCCACTTCCACCTTGTTCGAACCAGGTACCTGCTTGATACAAACCAAAATATCCATCGTCACTCACCCTCCTTATTGCCCATAATTCGTCATACCAATTTAATCTCCTGCCAGAAATTGAATAAAATTTTCTTTTTATTGTGAAATAAAGAACATGTCGGTTAGAACAATAAGAAAACACCCTTTGCCAGCTTTAGCCAGCAAAGGGCGCACAACCTTCATATTTCAAATGTTTTTACCGATTTTCTCCAGCAGGGCCTTGCAGCCCAGCAGCACATCCTGGTAGGTGGTCTCGAACTCTCCCGTATACCAGGGATCCGCCACCTCCCGGTCAATTCCTGCCCAGGAAAGCAGGGAGCTACACTTCCCCTCCGGGTCATTGCCTGTCAGGCGCATCAAATCCCGGCGGTTTTCCTCATCCATGTAGACGATATAGTCCCAGGCCCCATAATCCTCCCGGCGAATCTGTCGGGCTTGCCGGGGAGTAAAGGGCACACCATGGTCCCGCAGGGCCCGCTTAGTACCGGGATGGGTATCGCAGCCAAGCTCATCAGTGCGGCAGGCCTTGGAGTCTATCTCAAACTCCTCCTCCAAACCAGCCTTTTTCACCAAATCCTTCATAACAAACTCAGCCATGGTGGAACGGCAAATATTTCCATGGCAGACAAAAAGTATCTTTTTCATCGAAATTCTCCTTCCAGATATGCCGTGAAACGCCGTAAAATGCCCGTTTCTGCCCACCCGGCCAACTGTGCATCAGAATTATCAGAAAGTGTGCAAGTGGCATAATGGGGCATAACTTGGCATATTAAGTCCGTCAATCGTAGTAAAAACGTAGTAGAAATCGGCTTGTTTTACTACTCCTCGGATTTTGCCAGACTACCCATGACAAACGTACATTTTCTTTATCATAGCATGGCAGGGGATTTTCGCCAATCAAAAACAGCGAAAGTGCCCCGAACCAGCCTTAGGTTTGGGGCACCACATTTTCTTAGAAGAATTCACAAGTTGTTATCCACAAAGGACGCAGCCTCCTCCGGGGACATATTATACCGCTTCGACAACTCCCGAACTGCTACGTCTTTACTGAAGTTGAGTTCTCTTAGCATGGCTATGATATTGAGCCTTCCCTCGTTGATGGCTATATTTCGACCTTCGTTACGGGCATCGGTGAGCATATCTTCTATTGCCTTGCACATTTTGCTCATTGCCAATCACCAATTCTGATTTACAAAGGACATAGCATCATCCTGAGACAAGGTATATCTCTTTGCCAGTTGCTGTATGGCTACATCCTTGCCGAAATTAAGATCTCTTACAGTAGCGACGACGTTGAGCATTCCCTCATTGGTTGCCTCGCTGCGGCCTTTGTCAATACCTTCGTTACGTCCTTTATCAATACCCTCGTTGCGGGCATCAGTAAGCATATCATCTATCGCCTTGCACATATCAATCCTCTCCTCTCCCACGGGAAGGTTGAAATTCAGGCCAGCACAGACGCTTATGGTCTGGGCTGCCAGTCTATCCAGAGATTTATAAGCCTTATTGCTGTTTACCAGCTGGGCCAATTCTGCCTTGCTGACGGAGTGCTTGAAATCCTTGTCGCCCAAGTACCAACACCTCGTTTCTCTTTCCTTAATTATACCGCCATAATTCCAGTTTTGCCACAGGCAAAAGACAGGCTCCTCCGAAAAGGAACCTGTTCCCCTGCCTATACCACACGGAACATCCGCTGGGTCAATCGTTGCTCCTTCCGGGGCTTTTTGCCCTGACCAATCTCCCTCCTTGCCCGTTCCTCTTCCACCTTCCTGATTTCATTCACCGCATCCTCCAGGCCGAGGTGGGTATATGTATTGAGGGTAACCCCAATCTCGCTGTGCCCCATTAGGTACTGGAGTGTCTTGGGGTTCATGCCCGAACGCGCCATGTTGCTGCAGTAGGTGTGGCGGCAGACATGAGGCGTGATGGAAGGCAGCTGAATGCGAAAAATATCATTATATCTGGTCACCATGTGCTTGAAACGGTGTTCCCAGTGCATCGCTACAAGAGGCATGCCGTCCTTGTCATAAAACAAGAAATCGCTGTACCCATCAATAATGCGCTCCACAGCTGGCTTTTCCCTGTCCTCCAGAATGGCTTGAAAGCATTCGGCCACTTCATCGGTGATGGGCAAGCGGCGGGTTCCGGCATTGGTCTTGGTGGGCTGGATGATATAGCGCATATCCGAGGCGCGCTGTAGCTGATGGTCGATGTTCACCACCTTGTTTTCCAAGTCGAT